>JAYVLW010000180.1:0-21280 GCA_043759315.1 Myxococcales bacterium | reverse complement strand
CAGCTCGGTACGCCGTTTCACGGCCCGGTCATCCCGGGAGGACGCCAGGGCCGTCGCCGCTGCAGCACGGACCTGCGCCACCTCGTCGCGCGAGAGCTGGAGCAGCGGCTCGAGCGCCGTGGTGCTGCCGGTGGCGCCGAGCGCCAGCGCGACGGCCTCGCGCACGAAGCTCGAGTTGTCGCTTGCCGCCTTGATCAGCGAGCCGGTGTCGCTCTTCGGGCCGAGCCGACCCAGCGCGAGCGCGGCGACGCGGCGATCCGCCCACGGGCCGCTCGACAGGGTCTGGGTCAAGGAGGACAGGAGATCCGGAGGTGGCGATCCGCGGCGGAGCGAGAGCGTTGCGATCGCGTTCATCGCCGAGGCGCGCACCTGATCGGCCGGATCCGTGAGCGCCTTCGCGATCGCGGCGTCGGCGCCCTTCAGCGCCGTACTGTCGAGCTTCGCGAGCACCGAGATGGCGAGCGCGCGGACCTTTGGATCCTCGCTCGCGAGCTGCGCCGAGATCGACGGTGCGATTGCTCGCGAGATCGATGCGACCGCGGCCGTGACCTTCGGGTCGGTGCCGGTCGGGGTCAGCGCACCGAGGCCGAGCTGGACCGGCGCAGAGTCGAGATCTGCGAGCACGGCGACGACCACGTCCCGGTGCTCGCCGAGGGCGTCGAGCAGGCCCTTTGCGATGTCGTCGGCGTGATCTGCGACGAGCTTCGCGGACGTCGCCGGCGTGGGCAGCGTGCCGGGAAGCCGTGCGATCGCTTCGGGCGCGTTGTACTTGTCGTTCCGCTGCGGGTACTCGGAAGACCCGGACACCGCGACGGCTGGGACGCCGCCGCCGCTCGTTCGCGCCATCGCCCACACGAGCTCGTCGCCTCCGCGGCCGACGCGCGAGAAGTAGGCGCGGATCAGCGGGCCGAGCGTCTTCGGATCCCCGATCTGACCGAGCGCCCACGCCGCGAGGCGTTGTGCTTCGCCGCGGTTGTCGGCGAGCGCGCCGAGCAACGCCGGGATGCCCGCGGTGAGCTTGCGGGCTCCGATCGCGTAGGCGCACGCCGCACGGGTCGCGTCTTCGCGACGCGTGTCATTGAGCGTGGCGATCAGGGCCGGGGCGGCGCGCGGATCGTCGATCTGGCCGAGGCCGAGGCAGGCGAGCGCCTGGACCGAGCCGCGGCGATCGTTGACGAGCTTGAGCAGCGGCACGATCGCGCGGCGATCTGCGGAGCGACCGAGGGTGAACGTGGCCGCCTCCCGCATCGAGGCCTCGGGGTTCTCGGTCAGCGGGATGACCTCGGCGAGCACGTTCGGATCGCCGAGGCGACCGGCGGCGATCAGCGCTGCGACGCGCACTTGCAGGCTGACGTCCTCGCGCAGCGTGCCGAGCTGCCGCGTGCCGTCCTTCACCGGCTCCAGGCGGGCCATGCGCACCAGCGGTGCGGCCGCGCCTCTGTTGCCGAGGTGGCCGAGCACGGCGACCGCGACGCGCTGCTGGCTCGCGTCCTTCTCGTCCCGCAGCGCCTCGAGCAGCGGTTGCAGGCCGTGGCCGCCGATGCGCGTCAGCTCGGCGCGCGCTGCCTTCTTGACCTCGTCGGTGCCGTGGCGCTCGCGCTCGACGAGCCGCGGCACGTAGCGGAGATAGAGGTCCACGAGCACGCGCCGGTAGATCGGTTTGTGCGCCATCATGAACGACAGGGGCGAGACGACCTTCTCCAGCTCGCCCAGCGTGTCGGTCATCTCCTCGAGATCGATCGACTCGCGGCCGGCGCGGCCGACCTCCTCCTCGTTGTTCGAGTTGCGCATCACGCTGCGGAGGAGCTCCGCTGCCTTCATCGGGGCGCCGGTCTGCACGTAGAGCTGCGCGAGCGCGAACTGCGCCTTCGCGTTGCGGGGATCGAGCTGGACCGTCTTCTCGTACGCCGTGATCGCCTCGGGGAACTGCTGCATCTCGGCGTAGCCCTCGGCGATCCGCATGTACGCGGTGGGATCGCTCGGGCTCTTTGCGAGGGCCTTCTCCTGCCACTCGCGGGCTTCAGCGTCCTTGCGTGCCTCGCGCTTGATCTCGCTGATCTGCCAGAACACCTCGCGCTCGCGCGACGGCGCGATCTTCGCGAGCTCGAGCAGCATTGCCACGGCCTCGTCATACTTGCGCATCCCGCGGTACTGCTTCACGAGGTCGAGGGTGATGTCCTGATCGTCGGGGACGCGCTTGTGCAGCCCCTCGAGCGTGGCGAGCGGCTCGCCCTTGGTCGCCTTGCGACCGTAGTACTCGACGAGGAAGTAGCCGGCCTCCGCGTCGCCGGTCTTGAACTTCGCCTCCCACTCGCGCTTCTTCTCCTGCTCCTTGGCCGGGATCCGCGTCACGATCTGCACGTAGTGCCGGCGCGCGTCGCGGCGCGCGAGACGATCGGTGGCCTTGCCGCCGACGAGCGCGAGCACCCTGTCCCAGTCATCGAGCGCGAGCTGGAGGTGCTTCTGTCCCTCGTGCGCGCTCGCGCGGCCCTTGTAGAACTCGGGGTTCTTCGCGTCGAGCGAGATGGCCTTGTCGTAGTTCGCGATCGCCTCGACACCCATGTTGTGCTCGGCCATCACCTCGCCGAGCTTCGCGAACCCGCTCGCCTTGTTGCTCGCGGTCATCCGCTTCCACGTGGCGACTGCACGCGCGTTCTCGTGCTTCTGCCAGTACTGCTCGCCGAGGGTGACGAGGTGCCCCGGATCGTCGGGCTCGAGCTTCGCGAGGCGCTCGTACTGCGCGATCGCGAGGTCCTCCTTGCCCCAGCGCTGGTACATGTCGGCGATCGCCGAGAGCACGCCTGCGTCGTTCGGGAACCGGCCCTGCAAGCGGACCAGCGACTCGAGGGCCTTCTTCTCCTGGCCCTTGCGCCAGTAGCGCTCTGCGAGCTCGAGCTGGAACCGCGCCTCACCAGGGGCGGCGGCGACCACCGACTCGTACTGCTTGACCGCCTCGTCGTCGCGGCCCGAGTTCTCGAGCAGGACGATCAACCGGCGCTGCGTCTCGAGCTCCCACGTCGCCTTGCCGACGGCCTTCTTGAGCGCGGCGATCGCCTTGTCCTGCGCGCCCGTCTCCTCGTAGAGCTTGCCGAGCGTGTCCCACTCGAAGTGTCCGCGCGAGCCCTCCGGCCACGCCTTCTCGTACTCGGCGAGCAGGGCAGGGAGCGCCTGCTTGCGGCGATAGATATCGATCACGCGGCCGGTGAGCTCGACCTCGAGGTAGTAGCCCTTTGGCGCGAGCTTGATCGCGCGGCGGTACTCGGCGACGGCCTCGTCGTCCTTGCCCATGCCCTCGAGCGCTTGCCCGCGACGCGACACGACCTCGACCTTGCGCGCGGGGTCGCTGCCGAGCAGCTTCTCGGCGGCGGCGTAGCTCTCGAGCGCGATATCCCGTTTGCCAGCCGCGAGCATCGCGTCACCGCGCTCGATCCATAGCTGGGCGTTCGTCGGATCGAGATCGAGGAACTGCTTGAAGTATGCGTTCGCACCGTCGTTGTCGCCGGTCGTGAGCGCGAGGTCGGCGAGGGCGCGGAGCGCCTTCTTCTTCATGTCCTTCGCGGACGCGTGCGCGAGGGCCTTGTCGTACGCGGCGCGCGCATCCTTGTTCTTGCCGCCAGCCTTCTGCGTCTCGCCGATGAGCAGCCAGGTCTGCGCGTCGGTGTCTTGCTTCGCGACCGCGCGCGACCAGAGATCGAGCGCGCGGGGCTCGTCGCCGGTCGCCTTGTTGAGCCGGCCCAGCACGACGAGCGCCGACACGTTGTCCGGCGCCTTGTCGATGATCTTTCCGTACTCCTCCTTGAGGAGATCGATCGTGCGGTACCGCTTGTACAGCTCGAGCAGCTTCGCGAGCGCGGAGCCGTCGTGCGGGTTCTTCGCGAGGATCGCCTTGTAGCGAGCGATGACGTTCTTGTCGAACGGATCTCGGGTGACGCCCCAGTCATCCGCGCTCGCCGGCGTCACCGCGGAGATCGAAGCGAGCGTTACGAATGCCGCGAGGAAGAATCGGAGGCGCCTCATCCTCCTCGGATCATAGCCGCTCTAGGCGCGAATTCGAGCGAGCAGAGAGCCGAGGTTCTTGCGTCGGGATTCGATACAATAGTCGCGAATCATGCGCGCCTGGCACTTCGCCATCGCGAGGAACCGCACGCCGAGCCCGGAGGCCATCCGGTCGTCCTTGCGGTAGCAGATCTGGCCAGACGCCCAGATCGAGTCGTCGATTCCCGGAAGATCGATCTCGAGCCCGACGACGAGGCCCGGGGGAGGCGCCACCAGCGAGATCGCCGACATGTTCATGCCGGTGTCACTGAGGTTCTGAGACAGACCACGGATCGGACGATCGTGGACGTAGCTGGTCACCATTGCTTCGAATGGGACGCGGTAGCCTAGACGGCGATCTTGCACGGCTTCACCTCGGGGTAGTCCGATGTAGGATAAAAGCGTACCAGTGCCGGCAGAAGGTCCAAAGTTTTCGCCGTATCCGATCACGTCGCTACGCCACGTGACCGCGGGGCAGGCGGCGCTCGAGTCGGCGCTCGCGCGCTGGATCGCGGCGCGTCCCCTCGGCGGGCGCGTCGCCAAGCTCGCCGGCGGACCCGTACGCGCGCACCTGATCGGCGCACGGGGCGATGGCTTCGATCCGGACGCGGCGTTCGCGGAGGTCCGGACCGGCGGCGCGTCGATCTTCGTCGCGTGCGCGGCGCGACCAATCCGCGCGCTCGCGCAGCGGTTGCTGGGCGGGCAGGCCGAGCTTGCCGCACCACGCGCGCTGACGCCGGCCGAGGAGGCGATCTGGGTGCTCGTCGTCGCGGCGGCGATCGAGGACACCGGCGTCCAAGCCGAGGTGTGGCCCTCGGCGCAGCGCGCACCCAGCATGACCACGCACCTCGCCCTCGAGCTGGTCATCGAGGGCCTCGCCACCTGGACGGTCGTGGCGTACGTGCCGAGGTCGGTGAGCGTGCGGGTGCCGCGGCCACGGCCGCTGCCCGAATGGACCTTCGAGCTGCCGGTCGTCGCGGGCCGCTGTGTGCTGGCCCGCGATTCCCTGGCGCGCCTGGCCGTCCGCGATGTCATCACCGTGGAGAGAGAGCTTTCCCTGGTGGTCGGCGACGTCGCGATTGCCCTCACGGCGGCCGCGCAAGCGGTGGAGGCGCGGGTCGCGATTGGTTATGTTCCCGCCCCGATGTCGCCCGCGCTCGCCGATACCGCCCAGCTCGAGCTGACCGTTCAGCTCGGGACCACGCGGATGAGCCTGCGGCAACTCGGCGAGCTCGCACCCGGCGCGATCGTTCCGCTCGGTCGCCCACTCGCCGGTCCGTTCGAGGTCCGCGCCGCGGGCCGCCTGATCGGTCGGGGCGAGCTCGTCGATGTTGACGGCGAGCTGGGCGTGCGCATCGTGTCCCTCGAGGAGTAACTGGAGATGCCGACCTACGAATATCGCTGTAATGCCTGTGGGAAAGACTTCGAGTACCAGCAGAAGATGGCCGATCCGGACCTCACGAAGTGCGAGGCCTGCGGCGAGGACAAGCTCGAGAAGCTGATCTCGTGGAGCGCGTTCCAGCTCAAGGGCGGCGGCTGGTACAAGGACCTCTACTCGAAGCAGACGCCCGAGCAGCAGAAGCAGGCCGCGCGGGACTCCGTCGACAAAGGTATCCCGCCGAAGAAGGACAAGGCCGACGGCGACGGCGCGGCCGACGCGACGGCGAAGCCCGCCGCGAGTGACGGCGGGTCGAGCGGCTCGAGTGGGTCGTCGGACTCCGGCGGTGGCAGCTCCACGCCGCCCGCGGCCACGGGTGGAACGAGCGGTGGCTCGACGAGCACCGGCGGCAGCTCGACGAGCAAGGAATGATCGCACAGCTGATCGACGGCACGGCGATCGCAGCGAAGCTGCGCGCGGAGGTCGCGGTGTCGGCGACGGCGCTGCGTCAGCGCGGCATCGCACCGTGCCTCGCCGTGGTCCTCGTCGGTGACGATCCGGCGAGCGCCGTCTACGTCAAGAGCAAGACCAAGGCCGCGCGCGAGGCGAACGTCGATGTCCGCGATCACAAGCTACCGGCGACGACGTCGCAGGTGGAGTTGATGACGCTCGTCGCCCAGCTCAACGCGGATCCTGCGGTCGATGGCATCCTCGTCCAGCTCCCGCTCCCCGCCGGCCTCGACTCCGATGCGGTGATTCGCTCGCTCGATCCTGCGAAGGACGTCGACGGGCTGCACCCCACGAACCTCGGTTACCTCGCGCAGGGCCGCCCGGTGTTCTCGCCGTGCACCCCGAAGGGCTGCATGCGCCTGCTCCGCGAGGTCGGCGCCGAGCTCGCCGGTGCGCGCGCCGTGGTGATCGGTCGCAGCGTCCTCGTCGGCAAGCCGATCGCGCTACTCCTCGCGAACGCGAACGCGACCGTGACGATGTGTCATTCGAAGACGCGTGACCTCCCAGGGGAGACGCGGCGCGCCGACATCGTGGTCGCCGCCGTCGGTCGCGCCGAGATGGTGCGCGGCGACTGGATCGCCGAAGGCGCGATCGTTCTCGACGTCGGCATCAACCGCACCGCCG
Source organism: Myxococcales bacterium (assembly GCA_043759315.1). Taxonomy (GTDB): domain Bacteria; phylum Myxococcota_A; class Polyangia; order Haliangiales; family Haliangiaceae; genus JABFXX01. The sequence goes on along the minus strand of JAYVLW010000180.1, from coordinate 14,733 downwards.
AAGGCAAGATCGTCGGCGACGTGGCGTTCACCGAGGCGGCCCAGCGGGCGCGGGCGATCACGCCGGTGCCGCGCGGCGTCGGCCCGATGACCATCGCCTGCTTGCTCGAGAACACCGTCGAAGCCGCGACGCGCCGCCGGGGCTAGCCGCCAAGGCCAGCTGAGTCAACGGCGAGCCCGCCACCGCATCGGGCGAGCACACCTGCCGGGCACGGCAAGACGTCAGTTGCTCGCCGGCATTTCGTTGCTTGGTTGGCCGCCAAGCCGCCAAGAGCGGCAAGGAAGGGAGGGGCCCGTCGCGAACGTCGGGGAGACCACGAGCTATGTGCCCTCGATCTACTCGAGAGCTCGCGCGCGCTTTCGCGCGCTCGCCCCAGCACACGAACGAGCCCTTCGCGACGACGGCAGACCGCTGGTGGTCTCGCGAGCGTTCGTGACGGGCCTCCCAACCCCTTGGCGCTCTTGGCGGCTTGGCGGCCAAACCCGGGCACGGAAGTGCCGGCGAGTGAATGTACGGGCGTCGCGGAGCGGCGCGCGCGGCTACGTGCTTGGCGGCAGGACCACGGGGCCCGATCCGCGTACGAGGAGCGGCTTGCTCAGCGCGCGCACGAGCACGACCTGCAGCTCCGCGAACGGCGGAGGGTTCGTCGCGATCTCATCGGCGCCCGCGACGCGCGCGTGCTCGCGGAGGCTCGCGTTCGACGTGATCGCGACGGTCGGGACGGGTGGGTTCAGCAGCTTCGCGGCCTGCAGCGTCTTGAGTCCACCGTCGGCGTCGTAGTCGACATCGATCACGGCGAGGTCGACCTCGGTGGTCATCAGCGCGGCGGCGACCGATGCATCGGCGGCCTGCATGATCTCGGCGGTCGAGATGATCGACTTGATCGAGCGCGCGAGCGTGGTCCGGTCCTGGCGATCGCCCGAGAGCACGAGGATGTGCACGCCGTGGAACTTCGACACCAGGCTATCGATGATCACCCCGAGGGGGGCGGTGTCCATCAGCTCGATCCCGACGCCGGGTGGGCCTTCGGTGGTCTCGACGCCGCGCCGCCACGAGACGATGCCGAGGAGCGTGATCGGATCCACGCCGGGCACTTGCAGCGTGACCTGTGTCTGCATGCCGGTCGGGATGTCCGCGTCGGTCTCGAGGAACAGGCCGCCGCGCGAGAGATTCACGGAGTAGGCCACGAGGAATGACGAGGCGGTCCGGAACTCGACCTGGACGGCATACGGCATCCGGTCGTGTTCCCTCTCCGACATTCAGCGCGTCTGAAGTATCACGAAATCCGCGGGGAAGAACGAACCCTCGGTGGTCGCAATACCCGGTGCGTACCTGTTCGAACGATGCACAGCTCTCAGAGGAGCCGGTCGAGCAGGCGCTCGAGATGGTCGAGGTTCATGTACCGGATCTCGATCCGGCCGGCTTTCCCCGGCTCGTCCTCGGTGATCATCACCGGGCCGCCGAGTGCGCGGGTCAACCGCTCCTCGAGATCGCGGACGCTGGCGGACTTCCGCTCGGCGGGAGCGGGAGCGGGGCGGGGACGCGCTCCATCGGGATCGCGGCTCTTCTTGACGAGCTCCTCGGTCGACCGGACCGAGAGGCCCTTCGCGACCACCTTGCGCGCCGCGATCTCGATGGCCTCGGCGGAGTCGAGGCCGAGGAGGGCCCGGGCGTGGCCCATGGTGATCGCTTCATCCTCGACGAGCTGGCGGACGCCGGTGGGCAGCTTGAGCAGCCGCATCGTGTTGGCGACCGTGCTGCGGTCCTTGCCGATCCGCGCACCGATCTCGTCCTGGGTCAGGCCGAACTCGTCGACCAGGCGCTGGAACGCCGCGGCCTCTTCGAGCGGACCGAGATCCGCGCGCTGGAGGTTCTCGACGAGCGCGCGCTCGAGGGCCTCGCCTTCCTCGACGTCCTGGACGACCACCGGAATCTCGTGGAGCCCAGCGCGCTGCGCGGCTCGCCACCGCCGCTCGCCGGCGATCAGGAAGTACCCACCGCCCGGCCGCGGCCGCACCACGAGCGGCACGATGATGCCGTGGACCTTGATCGAGTCGGCGAGCTCGTCGAGCTTCACGTCGTCGAACCGGTGGCGCGGCTGCTCCGGGCTTGGATACAGGTCCTCGATCCCCGCGGCGAAGTACACGCGCGAGCGCGGCGCTTCGGGCTGCGCCTGCGCCGGCGCCGACGGGACCGGGATGTAGCTCGGCGACGACAGCGATCCCCCGGGCAGCAGCGCCCCGAGACCGCGACCGAGCCCGCGCTTCTTGACGTCGCTCATCACGGGACCGCTCCGGCGGCGGCGGCGGCGAGGGATACGCGCTCGCGATCGAGGAACTCGTCGGCGACCGCGAGGTAGCTGTTCGTGCCCGCGCACCTCAGATCGTAGAGCAGCACCGGCTTGCCGTGGCTCGGCGCCTCGGACAGCCGCACGTTGCGCGGGATGTTCTCGCCAAACACCTTGTCCCCGAAGAACTTCTCGACCTCGGCGCGCACCTGCTGCGCGACGGAGAGGCGCGCATCGAACATCGTGAACAGCACCCCATCGATCTTCAGCCCCGGATTGAACGCGGCGCGCACCTTCTCGATCGTCGACGTGAGCGCGGACAAGCCCTCGAGCGCGAAGTACTCCGCCTGCATCGGCACGAGCACGCCGTGCGCCGCGACGAGCGCGTTCAGGGTCAGCAGCCCGAGCGACGGCGGGCAATCGATCACGATGTACTCGTACTGATCCGCCACCTCGGCGAGCAGATCGGCGAGGAACCGCTCGCGATGCTCTGCCGTGATGAGCTCGATCTCCGCACCGACGAGGTCGGTGGTCGCCGGCGCCACGAACAACGTCGCGATGTCCGTCGGCTTGATGATCTCCGCGATCGTCGCTTCGCCGGTGAGCGCGTCGTAGATCGATCTCTCGACTCGATCGCGCGTCCACCCAACGCCCGACGATGCGTTGCCCTGTGGATCGAAATCCACGAGCAGCACGCGGTGCCCGCGCGACGCCACGCTCGCCGCGAGGTTGATCGCGGTGGTGGTCTTGCCCACGCCACCCTTCTGGTTAGCGACCGCCACGATCCGGGTCATGCGCGTCGATGTAGCAGGCCGCTATGACGATCCCCTTCACAGTTTTGAAGAGAAAATTTGGTACCGCAGAGGTTCACGCGTACTTTGTACGCAGATGTAGGACATGTGGGTCATGTCCTTGAAGGAGAGCAAATGTCGTCAGGAATTCCGAGAGTTTATACTTCGTTTGCCGAGTTCGAGCGTGAGGAGCTTCGGCGCCTGGACTCCCTTCATACCTCCGTCGACGACCTCGTCGAGGAGCGGTTTGCGGAGGAGCTAGATTTCGGCAACGGCGACGCCCCACGCAAGCGCGGCCGTCCCCGCAAGAACCCGGGCTAGCCAAACGGTGGCTCGCGGACGCCGGATGCTCGTCCGCGGGGCCAACGCTTTGCTACCTCGAATGCAGTAGGCGCTCGAGGCTGAGCTCCAGCTGGGACTCGACCAGGGGCAACAGATCGCCGAGCTCGGCTGGACTCACGCCAAGCTTGATACCGAGGGTGCGGTGCACGCCGTCCGCGAGGCTCGAGCGGGCTGCCGCGACCCAGCGCGCGGCCGTCGCGCGATGCACGCCGTAGATCGCGCCGATCCGATCGATGCTGAGGTTCTTCACGAGGGCGAGGTTGAGCAGGCTGCGTTCGCGTGGCAGAAGCTCGGAGATCGCCTCCTCGAACGCGGACCGGAACGCCGTGCGATGCAGCGCCTTGAGGCACGCGAGCGCAGGATCGTCATCTGCGATCGGAAGCTGCTCGAAGCCATCGCTGTCGACCTCGAGCTTGCCGCGGTGGCGGAGCAAGCTGAGCCCCAGGCGGATGGCTGCCACGCGCACGAGACCGCCGAGCTGGCCCTGGCCCGCGTACGTCACCACGCGAGGTGCGTCGGAGCCGTCGGCGACAAACAGCCGGATGCGCAGCTGCTGTTCGATCTCCGAGATCTCGTCGCGGGCCAGCGCGAGCCGCGACAGTGCGGCCGGGATCACGCTGAAGTAGCGACGCTCGAACGCCATGATCGCGCTCCCGTCGGGGATCGCGCACGCACATGCGAGATAGATCTCGTCGGCCGCGAGCAGCTCCGGCGACTCTTCGCCTTCGAGCCGGTGCCGGATCAGCGGCGCGATCGCCTCCACGCTCACCGCGATGTCCGGAAACGCGATGCGTCCGGCGGCGACGATCCGCTCGATCGAGGTCACGGGTGCTCCACCAGCCAGGTCGCGACACGCTTGTCGAGATCGTCATCATGGATCGCCTCCGCTTCGGCGCGCGCGGCGGTCGCCAGCTCGCGGGCTTCGTCGCGCGCGGGCACGGCCTGCGCGAGAAGGAACCGGGTGAGCGCGCGCAGCCCGCGATCTTCGTCACCCTGAGGATCGATGTTGCGGGCGAGCGCCTCGCGCAAGATCGGGACGGCGGTCGCGCGCTGGCCCGCGTCGACGAGGCAGCGCCCGCGACCGAGACGTACGGCGATCGCAAGGTACGGAGGAACATCGGGACCGTCACTATGCTCGGCCGCGCGCGCGTAGAGCGTCTGTGCGTCCTTGCAGCGCGCGAGATCCGCGAGCACGTCGGCGACGTTGATCAAGGACGAGACGATGCTCGGATGCCCGGCCGGCAACGCGTGCTGGCGGATCTGTAACACCTGCTGATGCAACGTCAGCGCATCGTCGAGGTGGCGCAGCGCGCGCCGCGCGTTCGCGAGATCCTCGACCGCGCTCGCATAGTCCGGGTGATCGACGCCGCTCTGCTTCGCGAGGACCGCGACCGCCTCGCGGGCGAACGTCTCGGCCTTCGCGAAGTCGTGGCGCGCCGTCCAGATTCCGACGAGAGCGCGCAACGCCTGCGCGTACGGCGCCGTCTCGGTGCCGAGCGCACTGCCGAGGATCGTTCGCGCCGCCTCCGCGTGCTTGGTGGCGGACTCGAGGTTGCCGGAGGCCGCCAGGTTGAACGCGAGGTTCGTGTGCGCGAAGCCAAGCCGGGGATGCTCCGGGCCGAACGCCTTGCTCTGGATCGCGAGCGCACGCTCGAGCAGTGTCACTGCGGCCGGCAGATCGCCGCGCTGGTTCGCCACGTAGGCGAGCTGGGTCAGCGGGTTCGCGAGCGAGATCGATTGCGCGCCGTCTGCAGCTTCGTACAGAGACACCGAGAGATCGAGCGCACGCTTCGCATCGTCCAGCTTGCCCAGCGCCGCCAACGCGGTGCCGCGATAGTCTTCGACGCGCGCGCGGTTCGCGGCCTGGTTGCCGAGCCCGGTCACCACCGCATCCGCGCGCTCGAGCTCGGCCAGCGCACCGGTGTGATCGCCGCGTTGCATCGCGAGGAATGCACGCGCGAGCTGGACATCGCCGCGAACGCGATGGTGACGACCACGTTCTGCGGCGAGCAGCGCCGAATCGAGTTGCCGTGTCGCTTCGTCCCACTCATGCAGATCGATCGCGATCCGGCCATGGAGCGCGTCGACCTCCGCAACGAGCGGCGCATACGCGAGCTTCGCCGCGAGCGCCGAGGTCTCGCGTGCGAGCGCGAGCGCTTCCTGGTAGTGCCCCAGCGAGCTCTGTGCCTGGACGCGAGCGAGATCGCCGCGCGCCCTCGCGACCTGCGCGCGCAGCTCCGGACCGTCCGGCAGCGGATCGGTCGCCGCGAGCAGCTCCGCGTCGGCGCACACATCTGGCGAGAGCAGCGCAGCAGCCGCACTTGGCGCCAGCTCGAGCTGGGTCGCGTCGGGTGCAACGAGCGCGTCGACAAGCGCGGCGAGCTCTCCGCGCCGGCGGGCGAGACACTGCGTCCGCAAATCGAGGATGCCGGGCGACTGGGCGTGGCGCACGTTCGTCGCTGCGCAGGCATCGTCGTACGCGCGCGCCCACTGAACGGCATAGCCGTCGAGAGCCCGCGCGGTCGCCGTCCACGTCGATGCGGCATACGGCACCTTAGACTGCGCGAACCCTGCCGCGAGCTTCGCCGTCACCGCGGGGTTCCACACGCGCGCGAGCTCGGCGGCGCCGGCATCGCATCGCGCCTCCGGCTCCGCGCGGCGGACCCACATCACGGCTGCGAGCGCGGCGACGGCGCCCATGCCAGCCGCGGCGATCCAGCGTGCGGTACGGCGCGGCGCGATCGCATCCTCGAGAGCGGTGACGAGCGCATCCATCGACGGCCACCGCGCAGCTGGGTCGAGGGCGAGGCCGCGCTTCACCGCGGCCACAATCGGGGCTGGCGCGTCGAGCGCTGGCGGACCGGAGTCGATCGCCGCGCGCAGCTCCGCGAGGTTCGCCCCGACGAACGGCCGCGTACCTGTGAGAGCCTCGTGCAGCGTCACGCAGTAGCTGAACTGATCTCCCCGCGCGTCGGTCTCCGCCGGTCCATCGAGTTGTTCCGGCGCGGCGTACGCCGGCGTGCCGACGAACGCACCGGTCTGCGTCAACTCCAGAGCCGCAGGTGTCGTCTTCCCGCGGGCGTCGGGCTCGAGGCGGACGAGTCCGAAATCTGTGACGAGTACGCGCCCGTCCTCTGCGACCAAGACGTTGTCGGGCTTGACGTCGCGATGGACGAGTTGCGCGCGATGGATCGCAGCCAGGCCGCGCCCGACCTTCACCATCGCGGCGACGATGTCGCGTTGTGATCGTCGGTGCTCCTCGAGCCACTTGCGTAGCGTCTTGCCCCGGATCAGCTCCATCGCCATGAACACGTCGCCATCCCCGGTGATGCCTGCGTCGAAGACCGCGATCACGTTCGGATGTGAGATCTGCGCCACGGCGCGCGCCTCACGCAGCAGACGCTCGCGATGCGCGTCGTCGCGCAGCATCTTGATCGCGACGCGCCGCTCGAGCTGCGGATCGATCGCCTCGTAGACGATGCCCATCGCGCCGCCGCCGATCGTCGCGACGATCTGATATCGGCCGATCGTCTGCGGACTCTCGGACGCCGCCGCCGCGACCAGATCGCGGCAGTCGTCGCACGAGTCGATGTGCTCGCGCGCGGCTGCGCTGGTGGTCGCATCGAGGGCGCCGGAGATCAAGCCGTGCGCTGCTCGCTCGTCCAGGCACTCCATCGCCCAGCGCGTATACTATGAGGTCCTCGCGGGAGGTCCGGCGATCGACAGGTCGATTTCATGCGACATGGTGCGGATCGCGGCGTTAGGGGGGGATGAACCGAATCGCAGCCTCGCTGACACTTGTTTCGTTCGCCGCCTGCACGCACTGGGACACGACAAACCCCACGTCGACACTCGGCACGCGCCGGGAGCTCGGACGTCGGCTGGTGGGCGCGCCGACCGTCGAAGAGGTCACTCAGACAGGGCTCGCCGCCGGGGTTGGCGGCGCATCATCGCCGACGATTTCCGGAGGTACCGTCGCCCTCGGTGCACTGTCGGCCGGAATGAGCACGGTCAAGCGCAGGCACTGCGTGCAGCAGGCCGAGATCGACTACGCCCAGACCGAGGAGCTCGAAGCCACGCTGTCCAAACGCGGCCTCGATCTCGGCCTCAGCATTCCGCTTCTCGCGGTCGGGCTGTTGACGATCGCATCGGTGCACAACGCGGCCAACGATACCGACTACAACGGGAATCCCAAGCTCGTCGACACGACACCCGGGTACATCGCCGGCGGCTCGCTCGCCGTCATCGGTGGCGCGTGGCTCGGTTACTCCGTCGGTTTCCTCCCCAGCGAACCGCGCCCGAAGATCGCGCCCCGCGAGAAGACGTGGACCGAGACTGCGTACGTCGAAGCGCAGGGCTGCGGCCTCGTGCCCGGCGACATGCCGTGATCGTGCAGAGTCTGCCGCCGATCCTCGCACGCATGCGTCGGCGCGAGGACAGCGGATCTAACGTGGTCGGAGGTGCGACGTGCTCGATCTTCGTCGGTCGCCTGTTCGCTCAGGGGGGCGGTGTGACATCGTCGAGGCGCTGCTTCAGCTCGTCGAGCACCTCGGGGTGGCCGACGGGCGCGATGATCCATGACGGCGGCTTTGCCACGAGCGCCGGGCACATCAGGAAGCTGCGCTCGCGAAGCGACGTGGCCGCCAGGATGCAGTCGCGCTGCGCTTCCGAATCCGGGTGTCGATCGAAGCACCATCGCGAGATGCGCCCCGAGGACGTTGGCGACGATCTGTTGGGCGACGCCGGCCGGTCGACGTTCAAGGGCTGTGCGGCCCGTCCGGTGCAAACGTGCGTTCTGCTATCATCGAATATGATGCGTCGTCGGCTCGCGCTCCTGGTGGCCAGCAGCAGCCTCGTTTCCTGTGCGGGTCGGCGAGACGTCTACGTCCGCTATGGTGACATCCATCGCCACCTCGGCGAACTGCGCGCTCAGGGTCACGCGATCGTCGAGGCCACCGAGACCGACGCAGAGCGCACCAACAACGCCACCCACGATTCCGACACCGCCACTACCGTGGACCTCCGGATCGGGCAGATCGCTCTTCTCGCCGAAGGCTGCAGTGACGTCCCTCCGTTCCGCGGCACCCAGCCGAGCGCGGGATGCGAGCTGACCTTGAAGCGCGACGCTCACCTCGTCGTCGACAACCGCCCTGATCGCCTCCGCACCCACAACGTAGTTGCGTTCGGGGCCGGGCTGCTCACGCTCGGCGGCGCCGGCGGTGCGATCTATTGCGGCATCGCCTGCGATTCGTACAGGGCCGAGAAGATCGGCGTGATGGCGGGCGCCGCGCTGGTGTCGCTGCTCGTCTGGGTGGTGGCGAGCGGCGGTCACGACTGAGGCGATTGCTGCGGTCTCTCCACGTTCGATGGTCGGGGAGCGCTGGCTGGTCGGGGAGCGCTGGCTAATCGTCCCGTCCGAGCTCCGCGTACGTCGCCACGCGAAGCTTCAGCAGCTTGTAGTTCCTGACCAGTGGGTCGGCCTTCGGTGGGGGCTGGAACGTGCCGTCGACCTGGATGCAGACGACGCGGCCACTTTCGCAGACGCGGACAGCCTCGCCTCGACGGGGGTAGCGCATAGATGTCGAGTAGAGCGGCCTCTGGCAGAAGCTGGCAACGCGACACGGGCGTCGCGCCTGGGCGCCATGGCCACGCTTGAGGCCGCGGGACGCGCGCGTCGCACCGTGACTCGCGACATCCCCTCGGGCCGTTGCCGTCCCCGGGACTGGCAAGTGCGTTGCACCGCTACGCGCGATGGACACGACCTCGATCGCCCGTCACGTGATGGTCGCCGTGCTCGTGCTGATCACGAGCTGCCAGGAGACCCAGGACCAGAAGCACACCACGTCGCGTCACTACGATCTCGAAGCCTACGAGTTCAGGGTGCCGATCGAGGTGGTGTGGCCTCGCTTGATCGCGGTGCTCGTCGAGTACGGATTTCGAATGACGGGGCCGCCGGTCGCTGGGGAGACGCTGTCGACCGGTCGCAATGGCCGCGGCTATCGCATCCTGGTCCACGTGGTCCGGCACGGTCCGGTCCGATACAAGCTCCAGCTCGCGCACCAGTACGAGTCCGTGGGCAAGGATGGTTCGATCGAGCGCACGATCGAGGCCTGGAATACGGTCGGGTGGCCGTGTGACGCGATCCTGTGGACGCTCATCGAGCGGGTGGATCCTGCGGGGGCCGCCGACCTGGTCGCGAGCGAGCATCAGACGTCAGGAGATCGATAGACATCGACGCGCACCGACAAGAACGTCCCGTACGCCCCGAACCTTGACTGGCGTTGATTCCTGGGCGTCGAGAGACCTAGCGGTCTGTCCGAGACTTGTCCGATCGGGGCTCCCTACTAGCTCTCGATGTCGTAGTCCTTGAGCTTCTTGTAGAGCGTCGAGCGGTCGATCTCGAGGATCGCGGCGGCCTGGGCCTTGTTGCCGCCGGTCGCCGCGAGCGCAGCGAGGATGCCGTCCTTCTCGAGCTCGCGGAGCGACCGCGCGATCACCGGCTGTGGTTGCGACCGCGAGGTCGGCGGCGGCTGCGGCGGCATGTCGATCGTCGCGGTCGACGCGGACGCCGGGGCCGACATCGCGGTCATCGACGACGAGCCGAGCGGCGGCGTGGGCGGCGAGTTGCGCGTGCGCGCCGGTGCGGCGTTCGCGAGCACCTGCGGCGGGAGATCCGCGGCGACGATCTGCTCGCGATCGCCGAGCACGATCGCGCGCTCCACGGCGTTGCGCAGCTCGCGGACGTTGCCCGGCCAGGCATAGCGCGTCATCGCTGCGAGCGCGTCGGGTGCGAACCCGGAGATCCGGCGCGCGGCCTGGTGGCGGAACCGCGCGAGGAAGTGCTCGGCGAGCAGCGGCACGTCATCGAGACGCTCGCGCAGGGGAGGGACATCGATCTGGATCACGCTGAGGCGGTAGAACAGATCTTCGCGGAACGTGCCGCGCTTGACCATCTCGGCGAGGTCGCGATTGGTGGCCGCGACCATCCGCACGTCGACCTCGATCGCCTTCTGCCCGCCGACCCGCTCGAACCGCCGCTCCTCGAGGACGCGGAGGAACTTCGTCTGCAGGCCGAGCGGGAGCTCGCCGACCTCGTCGAGGAATAGCGTGCCGCGATCGGCCATCTCGAACCGACCGGCCTTCTTCTCGGTGGCGCCGGTGAACGCGCCTTTCTCGTGGCCGAACAGCTCGCTCTCGATCAGGCTCTCGGTCAGCGCCGCGCAGTTGACGGCGACGCACGGGCCCTTCGCACGGCGCGACGAGCGGTGGATCGCACGCGCCACCATCTCCTTGCCGGCGCCGGATTCACCGCCGAGCAACACCGTGGCATCGCTCGGAGCCACGCGCTTGATGAACGCGGTGACGCGCGCGGCAGCCTCGGAGCGGCCGATCAGCTCGTCGTTCCCGGGGGGACCGGTGAGCTGCTCCTCGAGAGCATCGGCGCGGCGCACGGCTTGCTCTCGCACGTCGGCGCCGACCCACACCGCGCCGAGCAGGTGGGACAGGCAGCTGATCGCGAGCGAATCGATCTGCTCCCAGGCGGCGCCCTTCCGATCGACCCACAGGACGCCGATCACCTCGTCGCCGGGCCCGTGGACCGGGGAGGCGATCAGCGCACGGCCACCCGTCTCCGCGGTGACCACCTGCCGGTTGCCGATCACCTTGTCGATCAGCTCCTGCGGCACCTGGAGCTGCGTGGACTCGCCATTGGCGACGGACGCCGAGACCGGCGCGACCCGCTTCCCCGCGGACAGTACGAACGCGCGGTGCGCACCGAGCGCCGACAGCGCGGCGTCGCAGGCGGCGCGCGCCACGGCGTCGCGCCCACCGGCCGCTTCGCCGCGCAGGCGATCGCCGAGGTTCGCGAGCGAGACGAGGTGCCGGCGCGCGCGGTCATCGATGCCGACCAGCGCGAGCAGCGAGCGGCTGTTGACCTCCATGGTCACGTGGCTCGACGCCCGGGTCACGGCGATGCCGTCGACCGGGAGGTACGCCATCTTGGTGTTGCCGAGGACGATCTCGTCGCCCGCCTCGAGCCGATGCGTGGTCGCGGGCTGGCCGTTGATCAGCGTGCGCGTCTTGCCGCTGTCGTCGACCCACGCCATCGCACCGTCGCGCAGCGCGATCGTGCCGTGGTTGCGCGACACGGTCGGATCGGTGAGCTGGACGAGGCACGAATCGCCACGCCCGACCTCTCCACCCCGCATGGGGAGCTCGAACTCCCGCCCCGCGTCGGGTCCCTCGATCACGACCAGCCGGGCCAGTGACATGTGCGTATCTTACCGTGTGTAGTAGGGTTTGCTGCATGACACGCCTCGTGATCGCGCTCGCGCTGTTCGGACTCACCGCCTGCCCCGGTCCGGCAAAGCCCACGACGGGCGGCTCCGGCTCGGGCGAGCCGGTGCTCGCCAAGAAGCTGTCGCTGTCCTGGGGGATCTCGCAGCAGGGCGAGATGGCCGACCTGTTCCTCCAGGTCACCGACGAGACCGGCAAGCAGGTCAGCCACGAGCTCGGGCGGTGGAAGGGCACGTGCGCACCCGACAAGGCGCAGGACAACATGAACGCGCTGATCGCACTGTCGTGCCGCACCGGCGGTACCGGCACGCAGCTGCAGGCGATCCGGCAGGGCGGTGACCAGATCGTCGTCGTCAAGCTCGGCATCGACGAGGGCGTGATGCCCGATCCGATGGCGCGCGAGGAGGTCAAGCGGATCAAGGTTCCGCTCGGCGTCGCGATCGAGGCCGGCTCGTAGCGGCACCGGCTGGCATTCACCGCGAGGTGGCTTGTCAGTGGCACCGGGGCCCACCTATGGTCGCCGGATGAAGTCGTGGCTCGTGATGGTGGTCTGCGCCGCGGCGGCGTGCGGCGACGACGGTGCCAAGACCCAGGATGCCGGCGCTGATGGGCCACCGGTCGACGCCTTCGTGTGCCCCGTCGTCGGGACGGCCCCGACGTGTGGAACGACCACCGCGCCGACCGCACCCGCGACAGGAAGCGCGACGTGCAACGTGCTCGCGCAGACCGGATGCACCCCGAGCGAGAAGTGCGCCTGGATCGTCGATCAAGTCACGCCCCAGGTCATCGGTCATATCGGCTGCGCGCCCACAGGGACCATCCCGGTCGGCTGTGGTTGCACGATCGGCGCGGCGGGGACCACCGGCTACGACGACTGCGTGCGCGGCGCGGCATGTGTCTCGGGAGCCTGCCGCGAGATCTGCGACAACCAGGGCGGCGCACCGATGTGCGGGGCGCATGGCGCGTGCACGAACTATCAGAACCTGTTCGTCAGCGGCGGCACGACCATCGCAGGCGCGTGCAACACGAAGTGCGATCCGCTCACCCAGTGCGGCGAGTCGCCGGCCCCCACGGCCTGCGGCGCGACGAATGCTGCGATGCCGAACCGCGGCTGCTACGGGGGTCGATCATTTCGGCTGCAGCACCGCGCTGCCGCAGACGCTCGCGCTGACCGATCGCACCACGCCCGCGGGCGCGTTCCTGAACGCGTGCGCGCCCGGCTTCATGCCGCTCTTGATCTCGGAGACCGGCTCCACCCAGGCGACGTGCAGCGGACTGTGTGCGGCGCTCGAGACCGACAACACGAAGGAGCACAAGGCGAACGGCAAGGGCGACGCGGCGGCGTCCGCGAAGCTGCCGCTGTCGGCCGAGATCGCGCAGGGGAACGCGACCTGCGAGATCGGGAAGAAGGGCTCCGAGGCCACCTCGATGTGCAAGTTCATGTGGCCGTACGTCCTCGACCAGAACGGCGACGTGCCGGCGACGTTCGTCCCGTATCAGGACACGCTCGGCATCTGCATGGGGATCACGCACTACCAGTACGACTCGAACGGCGATGGCCAGATCACCGCCGCCGACGCGACCCAGCCCGACTGCGCCACGCTACCGCCGCGGAGCGCATCCACGACGGGCGCGCATGACGACGCCGCGGACTTCCAGTGTCAGAAGCTCGCGCACTCGATGGTGGCCGGCCGGCTGTTGCCGCCCCCGGGTGATCTGCGGCTCGTCCCGCCAGATGACGTGCTGCCGCTCGTGCGCCACGAGCTTCGTTAGAGCGTCTTCAGGTACTCGATCACGGCGCGCGCATCGGCTCCGAGATCCGAGAGGAACGGATGTCCGCCGTTGGAGAACCCGGTGCGCGTGGCGTCGTACGCATAGCCGGCGGGACCGCTCGGGATGCCGATGGCGCCGAGGTCATAGAGCGCGGCGTAGTCGAGCGTGAACTTCGTCGGCCGCTTGTCCGGCGCCATCGCGAGCACCGCGAGGCTCGGCCACTGGCCCACGTGCCCGTACGGTGCCCGCATCCACACGTTGGTGAGGACCGGCGGCACGTAGCCCGACGAGCGTCGGAACTTCGTGTACCCGCGGGTCAGCGCCGGATCGTTGGCGACGCGCTCGAAGCTCTCGGTCGCGGCCATCATCCGCGCCGCGTCGACATGGAGATCCTCGATCGGCACGATCTGCTCGGTGTAGTCCGCGACCCGGCCATCGGCGCCGTACGTACCGTGGCAATGCGCGCACTGGTCCCCGAACAGCTCCTTGCCGCGCGCGGCCAGGGCCTTGTCGATGTTCCCCGGGAATGCGGGTCGTGGGGCGGGTTGGCGGAGATACGCGCCCAGGCTCGCGCCCTGGAACGGATGCCGCTCGAGCCACTCCACGCGCACGCCCGCGGCGACATCTGCTTCGACGGCGAGGAGATCGATCGGCCCTTCGCCGCTGCCGTCCCACGACAGCGTGGTCCGCACGGCGTAGCCGATCACGTCCGGCACCTTGGACCAGCCGACCGCGGGTGCGTCGTCGATCGGCTTGCCGGTGAGCTGCGCGAGCACGAGCGCGAAGCTCTCGATCACCGCCACGCGACCGGGCGGATCCTCCGCGGTGCGCTCGTGCAGCCTGGTGCGCTGCGCGGCGCGTGTCGTCAGCGCGCTCACCGTCGCAGCGGTGAACACCTCGCGATACTGCTCGGGCCACACGAGCGCGCGCTCGGTCGCTGCCGCCTGTGCGAGCCGCGCGAGCAGCGTCACGCTGAAGCCCGGCTGGCGAGTGACCTGCGCGTAGGCGCGATCGTACGCGTGGATCTTCACCCGCTTGTTGCCGAGCCCGTAGATCAGCGCCTCGCCGCCCTGCCAGCGCAGCCGCTCCGCGTGACACGCCGCGCACGCCGTCATCAGGAACTGCACGCCGGTCATCGGATCGGTCGTGAGATGAAGGCCGATGGGCAGGCCCGCGCGCAGGTCCGGATCCGCGCTCGTCGGCTCGGGAGCGCGTGCGACGAACCCGAACTTGTCGGCGAGCTCC
>JAYVLW010000179.1:0-13903 GCA_043759315.1 Myxococcales bacterium | reverse complement strand
GAAGGACAACAAGGAGTTCATCCACGCCTTGTTCCCCGACGATCCGATCCACACCGAGCTCCTGCCCGATGACGTGCAGCGGATCATCGGCAAGGTCGGTCCCGAGACGCAGGCTGTCGAAGCGATGCTGCGCCGGATCGGCTTCGACTACGCGGGCCAGATCGATCCGTTCGACGGCGGCCCGCACTTCGTCGCCGACACCGACGACATCACCCTCGTCAAGACGGGCACCGAGGTCGAGGTCCGGACCGTCGAGGTCGCGGATGGTGAGCGACCGTGGGCGATGATCGCGGTGCAAGGCGGCACCGCGAAGCCGATGTTCCGCGCGATCGGGACGCGCGTGATCCCGCTCGGCGGTGGCGTCGTCGGGATCACAGAGGATGCTCGCCAGCGGCTCGCCATCGAGGATGGCCAGCGGGTATGGCTCTGCTACGGCTAGCGGTCGCGGTGGTCGTCGCCGCGTCGGCCGTGGCTTCGATCGTGGTGCTTGGTGCGTACGGTCAGGCGGGCGCTCAGCCGAGCGCAGCGTCCGGGATCGTGCCTCCCGCGGGATGGAGCGCGCTGCCGGAGCTCGCAACGGTCGTGCGTGATGCGACGAAGGCGGATGGCGTCACGGTCGAAGGCGTCGAAGCGTGGGGCGAGACGGCGCGCGGCTGCTATGCGGTGTGGTTCCGGATCGCAGGATCCGGTGCGACCGCGGATGCGGTGATCGCCGGGCTCGCCGCCGAGAAGCTCGCGACCTCGAACGTCGTCAAGCCCGAGTCGAGCGACGGCCTCACGGCGGTGACCTTCGCCAGGTCGGCGGGCTCGCCAGGCAGCTCGCCGGCGTACACAGGTCGCCTCCGTGTGCGCACGCTGGACGGGAAGCTGACCGCGCTCGCCTGCTTCGCGAACCAGCGCGAGCCCTTGACGTGCGACGCGCCATGCACGTCGCTGCTCGGTGCGATTCCGTGAAGGCGCTGCTCGCGCTGGTGCTGGTCACGTCCGTCGCGCATGCGACGCCGGGTGCGATGATCACGGCACCCAAGGGCTGGACGCCGGATCCCGAGCGAGCGGCAGGGCTCGCTCAGAAGGAGCAGGCGTTGAAGCACTTCGGCGGCGCGAAGGTGATCGTCGCGGCCGAAGCCTACGTGCCATCCACGCCAGGCGTGGCGCTGTTCGTCACGCGGGTGACCTCGGAGACGCTGCTCGGGCCGCAGCCCGCGGCGGCGCGCATCGCCGTCGACGACTTCTTCGCAAGCGCGCCGAAACCCTATGCCCAGCTCGACAGCTACGACTCGCAGCTGCGGCAGTTCGTGGTGCACACCGAGGTCGCCGACCTCACCGTGCACACGCAGACGGTCAGCCGCATGGTGATCGTGTTCGACGCAACGCGCGTGGTGACCGTGCGCGGCGATTGCCTGTCCGCCGATGCAGCGACGGGCGGTGACGTCAACGCGTGCACGCAGGCGCTGTGGACCCTCGACGCCGGCATCCCGCTCGCTCAGCGCATGGAGGTCACCGTCGCTGCCGCTGCGGCGGTGCCGGAGCCCGAACCGACCCGGACCTTGCCGCAACCAGCGTCGATCACCGACGGGCAGAACGTGCACCTGTCGCCGATGACGATCGCGCAGGCCAAGCCGGATGCGGATCGCCGGCCGATCTACGTCGGTGCGGGCATCGTGGTGCTCGCGGCGGTGTTCTGGTGGAATCGGCGGCAGCGCGAGCGGTTCGATCGCGAGGACGCGAACGGTGGGTCGCGCCGAGACCGAGTGCGCGAGCGATCGCGAAGTGATGACGACGCGGATGATCTGGCCGCCGCCGCGCGCGGCGACGAGCCAAAGGACGAAGCATGACCGACGACACCAGCACACCAGGCACCGGCGAGCCGATCCTCATCGTCGACGACGAGAAGAACATCCGGCGGACGTTGCGGATGGTGCTCGAGAGCGAAGGCAACGTCGTGCACGAGGCAGGCTCGATCGCCGAGGCCGAGACGGTGCTCGCGCGCGAATCGATCGACCTGATCTTGCTCGACGTCAAGCTCGGCGACGACAACGGCCTCGACCTCCTGCGCACGCTCAAGTCGCGCGGCGAGGACGGCATGTCCTCGCGGACCTCCGAGATCCCCGTCGTCATGATCTCGGGCCATGCCACGATCGAGGACGCGGTCTCCGCCACGCGGCTCGGCGCGTTCGACTTCATGGAGAAGCCGCTCGATCGCAACCGCGTCGTGGTCACGGCGCGCAACGCCCTCGAGCGCCGCAAGATGTGGAAGGAGGTCCACGACCTCCGGCGCGCCGTCGACGCGCGCTGGGAGCTGCTGGGCAACACCGCCGTGATGCAGGACCTCCGCCGCCAGATCGCGAAGGTCGCGCCCACGCGGAGCCGCGTCCTCATCACCGGCGAGTCGGGCACCGGCAAGGAGCTGATCGCGCGCGCGATCCACCGCAACGGCTCCGTGTCCGCTGGTCCGTTCGTCAAGGTCAACTGCGCGGCCATCCCGCCGGAGCTGATCGAGTCGGAGCTGTTCGGCCACGAGCGCGGCGCGTTCACGGGCGCGGTCGCGAAGAAGCGCGGTCTGTTCGAGGTCGCCGACGGCGGCACCATCTTCCTCGACGAGATCGGTGACATGGCGCAGTCCGCGCAGGCCAAGGTGCTCCGCGTCCTCCAGACCGGCGAGTTCACGCGCGTCGGCGGCGAGAAGAGTCTGCGCACCGACTGCCGCGTGGTCGCCGCCACGAACCGCGATCTCGAGCAGATGGTCAAGGATGGTCAGTTCCGAGAGGACCTGTACTTCCGGCTCAACGTCGTGCCGATCCGCTCGCCCGATCTCAAGGACCGGCCCGACGACGTGCCGCTGCTCGTCGAGTCGTTCGTGCGCGAGTGCTGCGACGAGAACGGCCTCGGCTACAAGCCCGTGGACGAGCCCGTGCTCGAGCGGCTCAAGCAGTACGACTGGCCGGGCAACGTGCGCGAGCTGCGCAACGTGGTCGAGCGGCTCGTCATCATGTCGGACGAGGTCATCCGCGAGAAGGACCTGCCGCCCTATCTCGGCGGCCCGCGCCCGCCGAGCTCCCAGCGAGCCTCCGGTCCGCAGACCGCCATCGATCTGGGACGTTACGCGGGCAAGTCCCTTCGCGAGTTCCGCGAAGAGGTGGAGTCCGAATTTATCCGTATCCGTCTGGCCGAGTTCGAGTGGAATATCTCGCGCACGGCGCAGGCGCTCGGCATCGAACGTACCAACCTCCACAAGAAGCTGCGTGCTCTCGGCATTCATCGGGGCGAAGGCGCCCAAGGATCAGACAATGACTAAGCTCGGACTCGTCCTCATCTCGGTAGCAGCACTCACGGCCTGCGGCGGCAAGAAGAAGGGCGGCGGCGACGCCAAGCCCCTCGACCTCGCCGCGGTCAACGCGCTCGTCCCCGCATCGCTCAAGGACAAGGTCGTCTTCGAGAAGCGCGAGATCGTCGAGAAGCGCGGCCGCCACTCGAAGACCTACACCGTCGCGGCGCCCAAGGGCTGGAAGCAGGACATGGACAGCTTCGCCAAGCTCAAGCCCGACACGGACATGGGCTTCATGACCTCGTTCAAGGTCGGCACCAACTGCGACGGCGAGTGCAAGCCCAAGGACTGGGGCGCCACCATCGAGCACGTCTACGAGTCGTACTTGAAGGGCAAGCCGATCAAGGACGTCAAGACCGCCACCAGCCGCACCATCATCGCCGAATCGGGCGACACCACCGCGGTCGTCGTCGCGTCGTGGGAGGATGGCGCCAAGGAGTACAACGATTGCGGCGCGACGCTCGAGAAAGAGGCCAAGGAGCTCGCCGCCGCGTTCGAGAAGGCGTGCGAGTCGGTCTCCGTCTCGGAGGACTGATCGCCGTCGTCCTCGCGGCGCGCCTGGTCGCCGCTGATGCGCTGACCGATCGGCTCGCGACCGACGATCCGAAGGCGCTCGCGGCCGCGGTGTCCGCGATCGAGGCGGCGCCGCCCGATGCGGATGCGCTGTTCAGCGCCGCCCGGGCCTGCGAGGACCGACTCCTCGATCCGGCGCGTGCACTCGCGCTGTACGAGCGGATCCTGCGCGAGCTGCCCTCGGCCCGCGTCGCGCAAGCAGCGGAGCGCCGGGCCTCGCAGCTGCGGCGGGAAGTCGGCCCGCACGGGGAGCACGCCGAGGAGGCGGCCGCGTTCGCGCGGCTGGTAGCGGCCGCGGATGGCTTGTCGGTCGACGACCTGACCACGCGCGGCGAGGCGCTGATCACGAAGACGTGGCCAGGCGCCGCCGACGTGGCGCTGTTCGTCGCGGACGTGCTGCGTCGCCGCGGCGCGTACGCGCTCGCGCAGGCGCGCTACACGGACATGGCGACCCGCTTCCCGGCGCGCCTGGTCGATGCGCTGCGCGGTGGTGCGGCGAACGCGATCGATGCGCGCGACTGGTCCACCGCCGATCGCCTGATCTCCGCGTTGCCCGCCGGCGACGCCGCCGATCGTCTGATCCGCGACAACCTTGCCATCGATCTCGTTGCCGGTCGGCGCGCTCGGCGCTGGTACCTCCTGTCGTGGGGCGCGCTTGGTCTCGCCGCGTTCGGCCTCATCGGCTCGCTGGTCGAAGCCTCCCTGCGCGGTGGTCGCCGTCGCCCGCCCTTACGTCCGCCGATCGAGGTGCTGTTCCTCGCGCCCGTGGCGCTCGTCCTCACCGCCATCGCGTTCGCCTCGCGTGCGGTCGTCACGCCAGCGATCGCCCAGATCTCGGCGGTCGGCATCGCGTTCGCGTGGCTGTCGGGAACCACGCTCGACATGCTGCGCGCGAACGGCCGTGGGACGCGGCTGCGGGCGCTCCTCCAGGTGCTCGCGTGCGCCGCGGGCGCCGTCGCGATCGGGTACATCGCCATCGTGCACGGCGGGCTGGTCGACCTCCTCGCCGAGACGGTGCAAGCGGGACCGAGCGAATAGGGAGGTGCGCGCGGTCACTCGCAGGCGGACGCTCGCGCCGCGGTCGATGCGATCGCCGCGGGCGTCAGCGTCGTACTGGAGAGCCGTACTTCATCGAGCGCACCGCCGAAGCAGCCGTCGTTCGGCGCGCAGCCGAGGTACGCGACGGTCGGGCCGCTCTGGACCACACTCGGCTGTGCCTGCATCCCGGCGAGCTGGCCGTCGACGTAGACCCGCATCGTAGCGCCGTCGTAGGTCGCGGCGACGTACGACCACCGGCTCGGGTCGAGAACGGCACCGAACAGATTCGCGCTGCTCGAGTTGAGCCGCCAGTAAGGCTTTCCTCCGCTCGCGCTCCACAGCGCGAACACCGGGTTCATGCCGACGATGATGCCGTCGGGGTCGGTCGCGCTCGGCTTGATGATCGCCTCCACGCTGAACGCCGAGGCCCAGGCCACCGCGGGCGACAGCGGGATGTCGACGCGATCCCCGGCGAACCCGGCGCCGCCGGAGAACACGAGGGCGCCGCCGAACTTGCCGTCATTCCAGGTCGGGCCGCTGCTCACGGTGGCGAACCGACCGTCGCGGCTGTGCCCACTGCTGTCGCCGACGAGGGTGCTCGTGGCCTCGTTGAGCTGGTAGAGCAGCTCCGTCGTGGCGTCGCGCGTGAACAGTCCCGCCGCGCAGGGTGGGGCATCGACCGCGGCATCCGCGGAGCTCGCGGCGTCGCCGGTCGCGTCGGTGCCTGGTGCGGCAGGGGCATCGGCGAGCGGGGATTTGACCTCGCCGCAGGCAGTGATCAGCACGAGCAGGGTGACAGGCCTCATGGCTCGGTAGAGCCCGCCCGGTCACCGGCGTTTCACTAGAACTGACCGCCGAGCGTGAGGCCCGGCACGTTCGCACCGCTGGCACCCGCCATGATCGACGGAGCGATGCTCCAGCGACGCGCTTCACGCACGTTCGCGCGGTGCGCGGCGTTGTGGGCGTCCCACAGGTCATACAACGTCGCGGCGACGAGCGTGGCGCCGCCGAGCCAGACCATCCTGCGGCCGGTCTCGCGGTCCTCGCGGGTCGGGCCGCAGCTACCGCCGTTGCCGTTCTCGTCGGCTGCGACGTCGCAGGCCGCGGAGAAGTTGGAGATCAGACCAGCGCCGAGCACGAGCGCCGCGCCGGTGCGGAGCAGGGTCATCTTGATACCGTGGCCGTTCTCGCCCGCGTAGAAGTGTCCGGCCGACGGGCCGATCAGCATCATCGCCATCCCGCCGAGGACGACGCCGCCGTGCTCGTGCTCCGCGCCGGCCGCCGCGAGGGCGAAGCCGCCGAGGGTGGTGCCGATGGCGAGCAGGGTGGCCGTCGACTCGCTCTTCACCTCGGGCACCGGCATCCGCGTCTGCTCGTAGGGGGGCGCCATCGGCGCGGTCATCGCGGGCTGGGCCGAGGCAGTGGTGGCCGAGAGGAGGACCGCGGCGGCGATGACGGCGTTGCGCATGGCGGTCTCTACAGCAGCGGCCGCGCCAACCCCGATCCGTGGGATCTCTGCCAGTTGGCGTGCGTCAGTTCGCGTCTTCGACCCCCGGTAGGACAGCGATGTCAGGGGGCGCGACCTGGAACCGGCGGCGGGTGGCGCAGGTGGCGCCGATGCCGAAGCCCTCGGCCGGCGCGATCTTCACCCGGGCCTCGGTGGCCGGACCGAACGCGCCATCCTCCGCGATCTGATCATCGGGTGCGTTGCGGTTCCACAGCCGCTGGAATGCGCGCACGTCGGTGCCGCGCAGATCCGCCGAGGCGAGGTGATCGAAGTGGACAGGATCGCCGGGCACGTCGTGCGCCCAGCCGTGGTTGCCCATGATCGTGATCCACGCGCTGTAGTTGGAGAGGTCGAGGGCGCGCCCGCTCTCGTGGTTGGAGCGTCCCGGATCCGCGGCCGCCGTGATGTTGCAGCGCCCGAGCTCGAACCAGCGCTGGAGGAGGTACTGCTGCACCACCGTGCGGAACGCGCTCGTGATCTGCATCGGCGACACGGCCATCGCCGCGGCGGCATAGAGATCCGCGCGCGCATCCGCCCCGAGGTACGGCAGCACCGCGGAGCCCGCGATCTGGAGGCCCGCGACCACGTCGAACTTCACGAGCTGCCCGGGCATCAAGCAGTCGGTCTCCTCGGCGATCTGCTTCGACAGCTCGATCACGACCGCGGTCGAGCACGAGGTGGTCTCGAACGATCCGACCGGCGTGCCCTCGATGGAAGGCATTCCCATCGGGCCGGCATCTGGCGGAGGAGGCGTGGTCGCGTCATCTCCGCACGCACCCGCGAGCGTGACGAGGACAACCAGCCGGTGCATCCCGCCAGCGTATCAGGGCAGGACGCCGAGCACAGCACCCCGCAGGCCGGTGACCCGCGCTCTCACATCCGCCGCCCACGCAGCGAAGCCCTTCGGTAGTTGCTCGGCGGCATACATCGGGGCCTGGACGATCCGGATCGGCCGCTTCTTCGCTTCTGCGCGCCGCACGTTCTCGGCCGCGATCCAGTCGAGGATCTCGGGAAGCGCCTTCACGGTGGCGGTCTTGATGTCGTGCATGAGGAGCACGTTGCGGTCGCTGGAGCGCGCGAGGCTACCGGTGACGTAGTCGAACGCCTGCTTCGGATCGTTGTGCTTCCACTCCTGCGGATCGAGATCCCAGTGGAAGTGCGTCAGGCCACGCGCGGCGAGGAGCTCGTCGACCCGCTTGCAGCGAGCGCCGTAGGGCGTGCGAAACCACGCGAGGTGGAGGCCGGAGACCTTCTCGATCGCCTCGCGGCCCTCGTCGATGTCGGCGGCGGCGGCGGCCTCTGACTTGACGCGGCACAGGTCCTTGTGGCGCATCGTGTGGTTCGCGATGACGTGGCCCTCGCGCAGGATGCGCTGGACGATGGCGGGCACCTTCCGGTTCCCGCCATCCACCATCTCGCCGACCATGAAGAACACCGCGCGAATCTTGTACTTGGCGAGGGTGTCCAGGATCTTGGGCGTGGTGGTCGGCGACGGGCCATCGTCGAAGGTGAACAGGATCTCGGGGTCGCCGGAGGCCGATTCGCCCGCTGCCGGCGTGGGCCAGCCCTTCGCCGCGGCGGTGCCGCCGATGGCAAGGAGGCAGAGGATCGCGAGGCGCACCATTGTTCACTAACACGCGACCGCGACAGGTCATTCTTTCTGATACGAACGGTGCATGGCTGCCCCGATCGACCCCGCCGTTCGCTCGGTCCGGATCGCGGCGACCCTGAACGAGCGGTTCGGTTCGATCCTGCGTGCGCCCGTCACCCACGCCGGCGGCACCAGCGAGCTCGAGCTGCGGATCGGCGAGGCGCAACAGATCTACCCCGAGATCTGGACGCACCTCGACGAGGCGCGCGCCGCGCTCGCCAAGCGTGGGGTCAGCGCCTCTGCCTACGACCAGATCCGGATCATGGAGCCGAGAGGCTCGATCGGGGTGAGTCGCGTCGAGGTCGAGGGCTATTCGACGAGCCTGACCACCGGGATGCTCGGCATCCACGACGAGCAGGTGAAGTCGGCGCACTTCAACCTCGAGGGCCACCGCCGGGCGAACCAGGCGGTCCGGGCGCTGATGGATGCGATGCCCGAGGTCGACTGGAAGGGGCTCGAGCGCGCGGAGAACGCGGAGATCGCCGCCGCTGGATCTCTCGGGCCGATCAACCCGAGGTCGTTCGGGAAGTGGGTCGCGATCGTCGGTGGTGTCGGGGTGGTGGTCTACGCGTTCTGGTATCTCCTGATCCGCACCCCGCCACGCGACTACGTCGCCGAGCGCAAGGCGCGGATCGTCGACGATCGCGCCGTCGCCGATGCACACCCGTGCAAGAGGACGGCGGTCGAGGCCCTCGCGAACGAGCTCGCCTGGGACACGCCCCCCGTCGCGAGCAAGGACACCCGCGCGGCGTACCGCGCCACGTGTGTCGAGCGAATCGCCAGGCTCGAGGCGGCGCTCGCCACGAACCCGTGCGACGAGGCGTCGCTCGCCGCCCTCGAGAGCGCGTTCGCGGACCGCGACGGCCACGTCGACAAGGGCTGGGCCGCACAGAACGAGTACGCCGCGCGCTGCAAGGACAAGCCATGACCCAGCCACTCCACGAGCGCGAGCCCGCCCGCGTGCTTCTCGCGAACCAGCCGACCCGTGGCCACTGGCTGCGCTACGGCGCCGATCTCGGCCCTCGGCTGTGGATCAAGCGAGACGACCACACCGGTAGCGAGCTGATGGGCAACAAGGTCCGCAAGCTCGAGTACCTGATGGCCGAGGCCCTGGCGCAGCAGGCGACCCACGTGATCACGTGCGGCGGCGAGCAGTCCAACCACGCGCGCGCGACCGCGTTCGCCGCGGCGCAGCTCGGCCTGGCGAGCGTCCTCGTCCTCCGCACCGACGATCCGGCGTGCCCGCCCGCGCCCACCGCGAACATCCTGCTCGATCGCCTCGTCGGCGCGGAGATCGTGTGGATCTCGCGCTCCGCCTGGCGCGATCGCAACCGGCTGCTCGCCGAGCAGGCCGACAAGCTGCGCGCGGCCGGTGCTCGGCCGTACATCGTCCCCGAGGGCGGCTCGAACGCGCTCGGAAGCTGGGGCTACGTGCGCGCCATGCGCGAGCTCGTGAGCGACCTCGCGACGATCGCGAGCCCCGAGCACCCGGTCACGATCGTCTACGCGTGCGGCTCGGGCGGCACCGGCGCCGGCCTGATCCTGGCCGCGAAGCTGTGGAAGCTGCACGAGCGCGGCATCCGGGTCGCCGGCGTCAACGTGTGCGACGACCGCCCGTACTTCGTCGACGCGATCGGCGCGATCTGCGCGGAGGCTGAAGCTCGCTGGCAGCTCGGCGCGAACGTCACCGCCGACGACATCGAGATCGTCGACGGGCACGTCGGGCTCGGCTATGCGAAGAGCCGCCCCGAGGAGCTCGCCACGATCCGCGATCTCGCGCGCGCCGACGGCATCGTCCTCGACCCCGTCTACACGGGCAAAGCGTTCCACGGCATGGTCACCGAGCTTCGCAAGGATCCGCGCCGGTTCGGCTCGGCGGTCGCGTTTCTCCACACCGGCGGCATGTTCGGCCTGTTCGCGTCGCCGGAGACCATCGCGCAGGTGCTGTGATCGTCTAGTTCGACTGAGCGATCAGCGGCGCCAGCACTTGCTCGAGCTTCTCCTGGCGGAGCGGCCCGACGTGACTGAACACCTGCTTGCCGCCACGATCGAAGATGAACGTGGTGGGCAGCGCGTCCGGATAGCTGTACGAGACGAGGATGTCGGAGTTCGACCGGACGACCGGGTAGGACATCTCGAAGTCGGACTGGAAGTTGAGGAGCTGGTTGTTGTCGGGCTGATCGGTCATGATGCCAAGCATGACGACGCCCTTCGACTTGTACTTCTCGTAGGCCTTCGACAGATCGGGGATCTCGTTCTGGCAGGGCTTGCACCAGGTCGCCCAGAAGTTGACGACGACGACCTTGCCGGCGAGCTCGGCCGGTGTGTACGCCTTGCCCGTCGTGTCGACGTAGTTGACGTCGGGGAGACAGTCGCGCTGGCCCTTCGTGCAGGCCTCCGCCTTCTTGCTGCCGACCGAGATCCCCTTGTTCGGGTCCGATGACAGGTGAACGAACAAGAAGATGACCACGCCGACCGAGCCGGCGAGGAGCAGACCGATCAGGGCTTTCGTGCTCGACGTGGTACTCATCGAAACCTCAACAGAGAAGGCTCCAGATCGTCGGGTGGGACGAACCCCAGGAGCTCGAGACAGGTGGCGGTCACGTTGGCGATTCCGGCGGTCTTGCTACGGGCAGGATCGATCTCGTAGCGGTCGCCGCGGCTCGGATCGTCGATCAAGAATGGCACGGCGTTCAATGTGTGGCTCGTCTTTACCACGGGTTGGCCAGTGACCTTGTCGCGCAGGACACGGCCGGCCTTGTCGCGCTGAAACATCTCGTCGGCGTTGCCGTGGTCGGCTGTAACCACGAGGATTCCCTGGAGTTCCTGAACCGCACGCTGGAGACGCGCGAGCTGGAGATCGACCGTCTCGACGGCGAGCACCGTGGCGTCGAACGCCCCGGTGTGACCGACCATGTCGCCGTTCGCATAGTTGACGCGCGCGAACTGATGCTTGCCGGTGCGCAGCTCCGCGATCAGCCGATCGGTGATCTCCGCCGCCTTCATCCATGGCCGTTGCTCGAACGGGAGGTTGTCGGAGGGGATCTCGACGTAGGTCTCGGTGCCATCGTCGAACATGCCGCTGCGGTTCCCGTTCCAGAAGTAGGTCACGTGGCCGTACTTCTGGGTCTCCGAGATCGCGAGCTGCGAGACGTGCGCCGCGGCGAGGAGCTCGCCCATTGGCCGCTCGATCGCGGGCGGGGTGACCAGGTAGTGCCTTGGGATGTGGAGATCGCCGTCGTACTCCATCATCCCGGCGTAGAGGACCTGGGGGCGGCGCACGCGAGCGAACTTGTCGAACGCGTCGTCTTCGAACGCGCGCGAGATCTCGATCGCCCGATCGCCGCGGAAGTTGAACAGCACGACCGCATCGCCGTCCGCGATCGGCGCGACCGGTGCCACGCAGAACGGCGGCAGGTCCTGATCGATGATGCCAGGCCGCTCGCCGCGCAGCGTGGTCACTGCCTGCGTCGCCGACGCGAACACCCGCTGGTCCGCGAGTACGTGGGTGTGCCACCCGCGCTCCACCATGGCCCAGTCGGCCTCGTAACGATCCATCGTGATGCCCATGCGTCCGCCGCCCGACACGATGCGCGCATCGATCTCGGAGGTGCGTAGAGAGGCGAGATACCTCTCGGTGCGGTCCACATATTCCAGCGCGCTGAACGGCGGGACGTCTCGGCCATCGAGCAGCGCGTGGACATAGAGGCGCTTGCAGCCGGCCGCTGCCGCCGCGGCGAGCATCGCTTCGAGGTGATCGAGGTTCGCGTGGACGTTGCCGTCGGAGAGCAGGCCGATGAAGTGGAGCGCTCCGCCGCGCGCGCCGCGCTCGACGAGCGCCTTCCACGTCGCGCCCTCGAACATCGCACCGGTCGCGATCGCCGCGTTGACGAGCTTCGCGCCCTGCGCGTAGACCTTGCCGGCACCGAGCGCGTTGTGGCCGACCTCGCTGTTGCCCATGTCGTCGTCGCTCGGCAACCCGACGGCCTTGCCGTGCGCGCGGAGCTCGGCGCGCACTCCGGGGACCCACAGTCGATCGAGCGTGGGTGTCGCTGCGATCGAGACCGCGTCGGCCTCGTCCCCCGCGCCGCGCCCGACCCCGTCCATCACGACGAGCACGACGGGGCCCTTTGGCTGGTGCTGCGGATGCCTGCGGAGCGTTGTCGTCATCGTCTCTGGCGCACACCTTATCAGTCGCCGCTGCGATACGCCGTGGCCTCGAGGCCGAGGCGGGTGAGCGCATCGTAGATCTCCTTGCGCGTCTTCTGACCGAGCATCGCCGCGAGCGAGACATTGCCGCCCGCGGTGCGCATGAGCTGCGAGTAGTACTCGAGCTCGAACTTGGTCTTGGCCTCCCGGTACGGGAGCAGCGCTCCGGACGGTTCGTCGTCTCCCGAGGAAGATGCGCGCGGGAACATGACATGGGGCGCATCGATCGCGCGGTTCGCGGCCATCAGCACGGCTCGCTCGAGCATGTTGATGAGCTCGCGCACGTTGCCGGGCCACGGATAGGACAGGAGCTTCTCCAGCGCGGCCGGCGTGAGGCGCAGGGTCGGCCGGTTCTCGCGCGCGGCGATCACGGAGAGGTGATGCGTGACGATCGGCGGGATGTCCTCGGCGCGCTCGCGCAGCGGTGCCACCCTCAGTGGATAGACCACGATGCGGTAGTAGAGATCCTCGCGGAACCGGCCCGCCTTCACTTCCTTCTCGAGGGTACGGTTCGTCGCAGAGACCAGGCGGAAGTTGACCTTGCGAGGCTCGGTGGAACCGACCCGCTGGACCTCGCTGGTCTCGAGAACGCGCAGGAGCTTCGCCTGCACCGCGAGCGGGAGCTCACCGATCTCGTCGAGGAACAACGTTCCCTTGTGCGCCGCCTCGAACGCGCCGGTGTGCGCGTTGACCGCGCCGGTGAACGCGCCCTTCTGGTAGCCGAACAGCTCCGCTTCGAACAGCGTCTCGGGAATCGCCGCGCAGTTGATCGCGATGAATGGCGCCTTCGCGCGCGGACCGCAGAAGTGCAGGGCGCGTGCGACGAGCTCCTTGCCAACGCCGCTCTCGCCGCTGATCAGCACGGGTGTGTGCGATGGCGCGAGCTGATCGAGCGAGTGGAGGAGCTGCTGCGTCTCGGCGCTGTTGCCGATGATCATGTCTGTCTTGCGTCGCCACGACGGGGAACCGGGTTGCGGTCCGCTTGGCTCCTCGCGGATCAGGAGCTGCGAGAGGATCGTGGCGAGGACGTGGGGCTTCGCCATCGAGGGAAGCCACAGATCGGGCTCGGCGCGGCGGAGGAGCTCGGAGCCGATCACGAGCAGCGGCGTGTGCGCGCCGCGCATGCGCAGCCCCTCCACCAGCTCCATCGGCAGGGCCACGCCGTCCGCGCAGACCACGAACGCGCGGGCGGAGTGACGCGCGGCCCCGAGCGCGGCCGGATCGGGCCACTCGATCGGAATCAGGCTCCAGCGACCAGCCTCTCGGATGCCGGTTGCCAGTTTCTCCAGGGCCGCTCCCGCGGCACACACCGCGATACTTGTAAGCTCCTGCACTTCCATAAGTTTCGGTGATCCCGCTACCCCGTATTGGAAACAATACACGAAGCCTGAAGGCGCTCCAGTTTTTCCGGAAGTTCCGGATGGTTGGCCCGACCGGTTCGGAAATCCCGGTTTTTCGGAGGATCCCCCTTACAGTTTTGAGGACTTGGCCGATATATGGATTGAAAACCATCCATCCAATCCGGACCCCGGTGGAGATTCCACTGTGATTGCAGGTAATTGACCAGCTAACCCAAGTTGGATCTATCCCTGCACATAGT
>JAYVLW010000178.1:0-8293 GCA_043759315.1 Myxococcales bacterium | reverse complement strand
ACGGCACCGCCGGCGGTGGGCTCGGCGCAACGCGGGCACGCCGGGCCGAGCTCGAGCAGGGTGGACGCGCAGGCTTCGCACAAGGAGGACGCCGCGGTCCCGCACGCGGCGCACTGGGGGCGGAACAACCAGCTCAGCATCGCCCTAGTTTCGGCCGGACCCCGCCGCGGTTGCGTGCTAAACGAGGGCCCGCGTGATCGACAAGGCGTACGTCTACGAGCCCGGGTTCATCGACGACGGCGCGCGCGCCGAGATCCTGGCCTGGCTCGCGACGTTACGGCCACTGTGGGAGATGCGGTATTCCGCCCGGCGGCCGCTCCCGTCGGGCAAGCAACAGCGTCCCCTGCTCCGCCCCGTCTACTGGCTGGGCAACTGGCAGTTCGCCTGCCTCGGGTACTACGAGCCGCCGAGGCGCACGTTCGACGTTGCCGTTGCGGCCGAGCCCTTCCCACCCGTGCTCGCGCGCCTGGTCGGGACGATCGAGCGCCGCGTACGTACCGGCTTCCCGCCGCCGTACGTCCCGCGCCGTTGGCACCTCAACACCTGCCTCGTGAACTTCTACGGCGATCGAGAGGAGGGCGGCAAGACGATCGATGCCGCGCGGGTCGGCGAGCACCGCGACTTCGAACCTGGACCTGTCGCATCGATCTCGCTCGGCGAGCGCGCGCGCTTCCAGTTCGTGCGGCGCGGAGCCCGCGACGCACCTCCGGTACGCACCCAGTGGCTCGAGGATCGCTCGCTGCAGATCTTCGGCGGTCCCCGCTGGAAGGATGACCTGCTGCACCGCGTGCAGCGCGTCGACGACAAGCACGATCTCGATCTGCCGCCGAAGATCGAAGGCTTCCGCACGCGCCGGGTGAACTTCACGTTCCGCTACGTGCCGGACGAGCACGTGGTCCCGTTCGGCAAGCTGCCCGAGCGCACGCGCGATGACGTACGCGACTACGTGGCCACGCTCGCCACGAGCTCGCCGTTCTTCAAGGGCGCGCTGGCGAGCGAGCCGCGAGCCCGAACAACGGCTTCGCGTTAGCCGACGTCGGCGGCGGGGTGCCGAGCAGCGCGGCAAGCGTGGGCGAGACCTGGAGGAGCGAACCGCTCTCGACGATCTGCGGCGCCACGCCGGGCCCGCGGACGAGGATCGGCACCTCGTTGTTGTCCGCATTCGGTGCATCGTGGTGCGTCCCCGTGACGTACTCGGTGACGACGAACCCGCGATGCGGCGCGAGATAGAGCTCGCCCGCCTCGCCTGGCACCGTGGCGCGGCACACGTCCCCGGCGAGGCCAGGCTCGGTGCAGTGCGAGGTGTCGCTGGTGTCGAACACGTCGAGGTCGGGGAACTTCGCGCGAACAGCCGTGATCGCCGCAGCGAGCGCCGAGCGGCGATCCTCGGGTGCGAGCTGCGCCCACGCGGCGGACATGTAGACCTCGTTCGATGCCACCTTCGAGACCAGCGGGCCCACGGCGGCCGCGATGTCGGCCGGAGGCAGCCGCTTCGCACCGGCGACGGGCGAGCGCTCCACGAGCGGCGTGGCACCATGATCGCTCGTCAGCACCGCGGCCCAGCCGGTCGGACCGACGCGGCGATCGAGCGCGGAGAACAGGGTCTCCAGGGCGGCATCGAGACGCAGCGTCAGATCGAGTGACTCCCACGAATCGGGCCCCCAGTTGTGGCCCGCGTAGTCGTGTGCGTTGAAGCTGATCGCGAGAAGATCCGGGACATCGTCCGCCCCGAGCTGCATCGGATCGAGCGCGGCGAACACCGCGTCCAGCACGATCTCGTCGCCGAACGGCGTGTGCACGAGCTCCTCGGTATCGTGCACGAGGTGCGGGAACGCCTTCCCCATGCCGTGCAGCGCACCCTCACCCGGAGCATCGTCGGGGATCCCCGTGTGCTTCGCGAGCAGCTCCGGATCGAGCGGCGTCCACGTCTGGCCGAGGAACCGCGTCGCGGGCTTCGCACGCGCGAGCTCGACGAGCCACGGCGGAGCCTCGTTCGCGTACGCAGTACTCGTGGTCATCCCGCCGGCCGATGCGTCGTACCAGACGGCAAGCTCGGGGTGCTGACCGGCGACGAGGCACGCCGCGCGCGCCTTGAGGCCGATCGCGATGGTGTGGCCGTGGCCGTTCGTCGCGGTGCGGAGCGCGTCGGCGATCCCCTGCACGCGGAGCGCGCGCCCGGACGCACCGCCGGTCGGCGCCTTCTCGACGTTGGCCACAGCGAACATCGGCGCACCGGGATCGAGCTCCGCGGAGCGCTCGCGCTGATCTGCGCGGCTCCACCACGTGTTGCCGACGATGCCGCTGACGCGGGGCACGGCGCCGGTCGAGATGGCCGCGTGCCCGGGCGACGTGAACGTGTTCGCGTACGGCAGCTCGGCCTTGCGAACGTAGCCGCCCTCGCGGAGCAGCCGCCCGAGGCCACCGGTGAACAGCGCGCGATCGCGCTCGAACGCCCAGCTCGGCATCTGATCGATCACGATCAGCACGACGAGTTTCGGCAGCGGGGGTGGTGGAACCGGGGAAACCGGTGACCTGCAGGCGACGAGCGCCGCGAGGAGGAAGGCGCGGCGGCTCATGGGTCGCCGCCGCCATCGCCGCTGCGGTCGACCGGGTCGGGCGCGTGCGTTGACTCCGAGACATCGAACGAGGACTGGAACTGGTCCGCCTTGCGATCGGCGAGCTTCGCCTCGTACTTCGCGAGCGCGACCTCGTCCTGGGACAGGGTGGGTCCCTGCTCCGGGAGTGCACCGCGCGTCCGCATCATCCCGAGGAACTTCCGGCGGTCACCTGCCTTGCGGTACCACAGC
This sequence comes from Myxococcales bacterium, assembly GCA_043759315.1. Lineage (GTDB taxonomy): Bacteria > Myxococcota_A > Polyangia > Haliangiales > Haliangiaceae > JABFXX01. The sequence continues at coordinate 5,486 of JAYVLW010000178.1, read as the reverse complement.
ACACCGGGGAGGCCGAGGAAGACCGCCGCGATGGTGAGCGGCAGCATCACCGTCGTGACGATCGCAGGGATCGCCGCCACGGCCATCACCGCCAGGGCCTGCAGACCCACGCCCCCCTTGTCCTCCCGATGGGTGAATCGGTAGTAGGCCTCGTCGCAGGTGCCGCACATCTTCTTGTCAGCGACGAGATGGCGATCACAGGTGTCGCGCGTGCAGCACGGACAGGTGTCGCGCGCAGGACGCTCGCACTGATGGCAGGGCGCTTCGCGTGGGGCGTCGCGATAAGGCACGCCTCAGCGTAGCGGAACCCCGCCCCTGGCGTATGTTCCGGGCATGTCCTCGCTCTCGGATCGGATCGGGCCCCTGTGTGACCTGCTGCTCGGCGCCGCGTACGCGGACGCGCAGTTCAAGGACAACGAGCGCGACGAGGTGAAGGGCATGCTCTCCGACCTCACCGGTGGCTCGCTCCCTCCCGAGATCGAGAAGCAGATCGCCTCGTTCGATCCGAAGAAGTTCGATCTCCTCAAGACCGCGGGTGCGTTCGCCGCCGATAGCGATGACGACCGCCGCAAGATCCTGTTCCTCGTCGCCGCCGTCAACGACGCCGACGAGGAGGTCGATTTCTCGGAGGACGAGTACCTGCGCGACCTCGCCGGCGCGCTGTTCCTGCCGGCCGATGCGCTGCAAGGCCTCGTGGTCGACGTCGAGGTCGAGGAGCTCCGCGAGACGTTCGAGAAGGTCCGCAAGGGCCCGCCGCCGCCGCCGAAGAAGAAGGCCGAGTCCGTCGACGTCGACATGGACTGAGGTGCCACCGGGTGGAGTCGCACCACCTCATCAGGTTTCGGAGACCCGAGTCGCATCTGCGCGCGGGGGCAACGGGTCCGGACCCAGGGGATTGCACCCTGCACGGCCGCTTTGTAGGAGCGGTCCCACCCCTAGGTGAGCTGATCCGGAAGATCACGGGAGCACTCGGACGGAATTGCACCGCCGTGGATGCGGGTTGCAACCGCAGGCCTAGCTACTCGGCCACGAGTGCAGATGTGGACCTGACGGGAATCGCACCCGTATCGCTCGCATGCGAAGCGAACATCCTCCTGTTGAACGACAGGCCCAAACTACGCGCGCCCCTGACGAGGATCGAACTCGCCTAACACTGATAGACAATCAGGCAGCGTCACCAGACGCCTCCAGGGGCAACTTCACACACGCCTCACCGGCGAACTTCAGCTCGTGGACCTGCGGGGAATCGAACCCCGATCTCCGCGTTGCAAGCGCGGCGTCTTCCCATTTGACGACAAGCCCAGATCTCGGAAGGGGAGGATCGATTCGAACGATCAACCTCGAGCGTTCAGAGCGCTGTGTTCTGCCAAGTTGAACTACTCCCCCGAGAAGGAGAGCGAATGATGGTGGAAACCTCGCAAGACACCTGGATGCGGCGATCGCGCGCACCCTTGCCGGGGGCGCACGATCGCCGACATCACTCACACGATCTCCGTCCCCTCGTCCGTGTCGATCTCGCCCGTCCAGTACACGTAGTCACGCCACGCGTCCGGGACCGACTTCGTGCTGACGCGGATCTGGATCGCCGGCATCCACGTCGGACGAACCGGCGTCGAGCGGAGCACCATCTTCGCCTCTGCCGGCGTGCGGTTCGCCTTGCGGGCGTTGCACGCGTAGCAGCACGAGACGATGTTGTCCCACGACGTGCGGCCGCCGCGCGAACGCGGAACCACGTGGTCATACGTCAGCTGAACGATCGAGCACTTCGTTCCGCAGTACTGGCAGCGGTACGCGTCGCGCGCGTAGATGTTGACGCGCGAGAACTTCACCGGCTTCGCGAAGCGGCGGAACGCCTTGCGGAGACGCACGACCGCCGGCACGTTGAGGATCATCGACGTGCCGCGAATCGCCTTGTCGTACTCCTCGACGACCTCGACCTTGTCGAGGGTCAGGAGCGTCATCGCGCGCTGCCACGGGATGATCTTGATGGGCTCGTAGCCCTGGGTCAGCAGTAGCGTCCGAGTCTGGTCGACGTGCATCATGGCGCGCCTTTCGCGATCCGGACATTGATGTGCTGCGAGCGCCGGACCGCTTCGCCTCACCGGCCCGCAACATGCGGGCGAACTGGTTGGTGCCGCCGGTCGGAGTTGCACCGACACTTCATGGCTTCTGAGACCACCGACTCTGCTGTTGGTCTACGGCGGCAGAAATGACCGAGAACGAAGCGTGCCGCCGAGAGGAGTCGAACCTCCACTGGATGGCTTTTGAGACCACCGACTCTGCCGTTGGTCTACGGCGGCATGACGATCAAGAACGACGCGTGCCGCCGAGAGGAGTCGAACCTCCACTGAATGGCCTCTCAGACCACTGACTCTGCCGTTGGTCTACGGCGGCATCTCGCTCGCAGCGCGAGCGCCTGGTAGCGGAGGCCGGAGTCGCACCGGCGTGACCTGGCGTATGAGACCTGGTTGAGAACTCGCACTCTCCCCGCAATGATCGTCGTGAGCTCGTTCGTGGAGGCGCTGGGACTTGCACCCAGTTGTCCGCTCGGGCGACTGCTTTACAGGCAGCCTCGGTGTCTCTACCGTCAACGCCTCCGGTTGGGTGATCGACGGGACTCGCACCCGCTTCGCCGTGGTCCACATCCACGTGCCTCGACTGCTTCGGCCTCGATCACAGTCCGCCCTGGAGGAATCGCACCCCCGTCGCCCGGTTATCTGCCGGGCACTCTGCTGCTGAGCTAAGGGCGGAGAAAGCGCGCATCTCGTCGTGGATTTGAACCACTTGCCTTTCGGCGTACCGGTAACCGTCACGCGTCGGCTCGCCGAAGCGAGCGAGGCTGTGCACGACGGAAACGAGATGCGCGCCAGAACGTGCGCACGCAATCGGGCGAGGGACGACGGAAGGTGTGACTGCTCTCCCCGTCGAGCTACGCCCGCATGCGTCTAGGTGACAGGACTCGAACCTGCGTCGTCTCGCTCCCGAAGCGAGTGCTCAACCACTGAGCCACACCTAGAAAAGTTGCCGTGTCAAAAGGCCAGAGACGATCTAGCGGCTGTCACACCACACGGCGGCCCGATCGCTCGTGAGAGCAAACAGGCGAAACAAGGATCGTCGGCGCGTGGATCGGGAATCGAACCCGAAGACCGGTCGGCTTAGAAGGCCGAGGTGGTATCCAGACCTCCACGCAGGACGAAGCATCGAAGCATCAGCACGCCGCCAGCGAATCGAACGCTGCTCGACCGGGGTTGGAATCCGGCACCGTCCCAGACGGAGCGACGCAAAAGCGTTGGTGCCACCGAGAGGAGTTGAACCTCTGCCGACGATCTTCGCAGAATCGTGTCCCGTTCCGCGGAACGGTGGCGTCGTGAACAGCGACCGGAGTTGCACCGGCGTCTCCGAGGTGATGATAAGCATCGAGCTGCGGCCCGGACCGGGCGAGGTGACGATCGACGCGATGCTCGGTGTCCTGATGTTGGACGACGCTGTTCGTCGGGATGACTGGAATCGCACCAGCGGCCTCGTGGTCCCCGACCACGCGCTCTCACTCCTGAGCTACATCCCGAAGTGACCAGGCTCTAGTGTAGGGCTGGCTCGGCGGGGCGCGAGAAGAGCGGAAGGTACAGGAGTCGAACCCGTCCAGATGGCATCCCGGGCTCGAGCCGGGCGTCGCGCCAACCGCGACCTTACCTTCCAAGATACGAAGACTTCGAAGCAACGAGGAGTCGCAACCGCCGCGGGAAGCGTCGAAGACGCGTTCCCCGCGCGCGTCTCCTGGGCCCCGCGCGAAGCGCGGCGAGGACGCGAAGCGCGGCGAGGACGCGAAGCGGACTCGGCGTCCCGGAGGGACGCGGCCCGAGGAGAACCCGTCCAGATGGCATCCCGGGCTCGAGCCCGGCGTCGCGCCAACCGCGACCTTACCTTCCAAGATACGAGAGGCGAGAGGCGAGAGACATGTCGCTCGAACGCGTCATGCGACGGTTCGATCTGGCCGCAGTGGAGGGAGTTGAACCCAACGTTCGTTCGCGCCCACGAACGGATCCGGCGCGGAGTTAACGCGAAGGATCATCGCTTCACCGGAAGCACTGCGGTCGCAGCTGAGGGAATTGAACCCTCGCGTACGCGGGTATGGGCCGCGTCGGTGCCCAGCACGAGCTGCGGTCGTTACGAACGGGCCTTGGTATCCGTGGCGGGAGTCGCACCCGCGTACCTGGTTAGAGAGACCAGAGTCCTGGCTGCTGGACGACACGGACATGAACGAGACGCGGAAGGCGGAGGAGTCGAACCACATCCCCGTGAGAGGACCATCCGGTTAGCACCCGGCGCTCGCGCCACCGCGAGGTCACCTTCCAGCGCAGCGAGAAAAAGACGGACAAGGATCGGAGTCGAAGATGGTTCTTGGGAGAACCAGTCGCTCTTACCGCGCCCCTCGCGGGGTTTGCGGCAGTGGGCACGCAATGAGCTCTGGCCGAAGCGTTGCTCGCCGATCGCTCGACGAGAGAGCCTGCTGCTTCGCTGACTCCGTCACCGGAGGTTCGCTACCTTAGGACCGTTATAGTTACGGATAATCGACGCCTTTCGGCCCGTTGAAGTGTTGGACGCCTCGCACGCGCACGCGCGCTCGGCGAAGACTCGTCGCGGGATCGGTTGGAATTGAACCAACCACCGTCCGATTAACAATCGGCCGCTAGCACCAGCTCAGCTTCGATCCCAAGTACCGGTGGTTGCCCACCGGCAGCGGTCGCGAGGCCGCGCCTTCGCTCAGCTACGACAGGATCGGGTGGGATCCTGCCGTGCGCGCGAAGTCGGCGATCACCGGCGGGGTGGACGTGTCGAAGCCGACAACGTCCATCATGCCGGCGTCGTTCGGATCAGCAATGCTGAACCCGTTCGACGTCATTCCGACCACGACCAGCTTGGCCGGAATTCCCCGTGCATCTCGGTACGAGCGCAGTGCCTGGGACGGGTGCACGTTTCCCGCCCAGGTCTCGTTGTCGGTGTAGACACAGAACGTGTCGACATCGATTCCGTTGTTCTGCGCCCAGATCATCGGCAGCGCACAGTCCGTGCCGCCCATCGGCAGCGCGGCGACCGTCTTCACCACGTCGTCGAGTCGCTGACGCGGCGAGATCGCGAGGGTCGTCACCCCCGACGGTCCTCCACCCCACTTCCCACCGTAGCCACCGCCCGCGGCGGTGAACGCGATGAAGTTGTGGGCCGGCTCGGTCGCCGCGGTCACGAGCGCCATGGCGGCGCTCGCGATCTGCGGCGACAGCCCCACGACGCCGCCGACGGCGCCCGTGGTCATCGAACCCGAGACATCGAGCGCGAGCAGCATGCGCTTTCCCGCAGGCTCGATGAGGCCGAAGCTCGCATAGAACGCGGCGTCCAGCGCGTCGACGACCGACGCGACCGGCTGCCACACTCCAGAGCCCCGCACGCCTCGCCCCGACTTGTAGGTCGTGAGCGCGGCGAGAATCGCGATC
>JAYVLW010000177.1:0-9083 GCA_043759315.1 Myxococcales bacterium | reverse complement strand
CAGACCGGCGGACCGGGCTTCGTGTTCGTCATCGGCCCGGCACTCGTCGGGTGGTTCTTGATCGCTGCCTGGGTGAGGCGTCGTGGGATCGCCGCCGTGGGCGAGGCTCTCGGGCTTGGCGCGCTCGCGGCACTCGCGGCGAGTGCGGTCGGGCTCGTGCTCTCGCGCGCCTGGCCCGCTCACCCGGCGGTGCTGGAGTCTTTGTTCTCGACAGTCGGGGTCGCGCTCGTCGTGAGCACGATCGCGTCGGTCTCTGTCCGGCTCGTCAACGAGCCCAACCCGGAGTGAGTCATGCCTACACTTTCGAGTTTTCAGTTCGATCTCGTCTACAACCTGATGTCCCTGACCGTCGCGGCGATGGGCGCCGCGGCGCTGTTCTTCTTCCTCTCACCCGGCGTCGATCGCCGGTTCAAACCGGCGCTCGTCGTTTCGGGACTCGTAGTCTCGATCGCCTGCTACCACTACTTCCGGATCCTCGGCTCGTTCTCGGCCGCGTACACCGCTGATGCGGGTGGCTACATCGCGTCCAAAGTTCCGTTCAACGACTTCTATCGCTACGCGGACTGGCTGCTGACCGTACCGCTCCTGATGGTGGAGCTCGTCGCAGTGCTCGCGCTCGCGAAGTCACAGGCCAGTGGGCTGCTCAAGCGGCTGGTGATCGCTGCGGCACTGATGATCGCACTGGGTTACCCCGGCGAAGCCGCGATCGGCACGGGGAGCAGCGGCGCGGTGTGGGCGTGGTTCGCCGCCAGCATGATCCCGTTCCTCTACATCCTCGCAACGTTGTTCGGAGCGCTCCACAAGGCCGCCGCGACACAGCCCCCGCAGGTCCAGGCGCTGCTCCGCCTGGCACGTGTCGTGGTGCTCGTGACCTGGTCGTTCTACCCACTGGCGTACGTGCTGGGGGCGCTCGGAGCCTCTTCGGGCGCCGGCGAGACGGCCATCCAGATCGGCTACACGGTCGCGGACATCACCGCGAAGGCGGGGTTCGGACTCGTGATCTATGCGATCGCCCGCGCAAAATCGACCGAGCAAGTTCCCGAGGATCTCGCGGTGCGCGGCGCATAGCGATCCGGCGCGCGAATCGGCGACACACGTGCGTGCTGCTCTGGGGTAGCCGAACAGGATCGACCGTAGTCTGCTACCAAGTGCGACGAAATGCAGTTTCTAAAGGCAAGCGTGATCCGAGCATCCGCGGCAACGGTCTTCGCGTTCCACGAGGCACCCGATGCCTTCGCGCAGCTTCAGCCACCCTGGCAGAAGTCCGAGATCATCAAACCGCCGAGCTCGCTCGCGGTCGGGACCATCGTCGTGCTTCGCACCAAGATCGGACCGTTCTGGCAGACGATCGAAGCAGAGCACGTTGCCTACGAGCCGGGGGTCATGTTCGCCGATCGGATGAATCGTGGACCGTTCGCCCGGTGGCTCCATCGCCACACGGTCTCCGGGCGCGGCCCGAACGAGTGCACACTGACCGACGACATCGAGTACGAGTTGCCATTGGGCGCAGCGGGCCGCCTGCTCGGCGGCGGCATCGCGAGGCGCCAGCTCGACAAGCTATTCGCATACCGCCACGAGACGACCCGTCAGGCGTGCGAGGCCGGTGGATCGTTCGCAGCTCAGCGCGCGTGAAGGGTGCAAGCGTGCGGCGACCGCGGCGCGGAACTTCCAGAAGCCCGAAACATGACTGGAAGGATCCGGCAACCGCGGTGACGAGCTTGATCGACGGCCCGAGGCGCGCGACTCTTGCGGCGTGCGATGTGAAGGCGCGGACCGTGCGAGTCATCGTGGATCGTACCGCGCGCTGGCGGTTACCCGCGCTGCCGGCGGCGCTCGGCGAGCTCGACCTCGCGATCCGCGTCGCGCGATTGCTGGCCCTCCAGGCTGGCGCGCCACTCGCACCGTGGCGGCGCGATGATCACGCGCGCGCGAGCCACCACCGTCCTCGCGGTGCTGCTGTCGGCGTGCACGTCGAGCGCAACCGACGATCTCGATGACATGTTCGAGCCACCACCCGACGCGGTCGACGACGGCAAGACGGACCTCCCGTTGTCGACGGAGTGGATCTCGATCGGCGTGGGCGTGTCCTACCAGCAGGTGAACACCGGCCACGCGATCCTCATCGTCTACGGCGGCTACTCGGCGAAGCTGGCGTACAGCGCGGCGTGGGCCACGGAGCTCGTGGATGCGAAGCTCGGCGCGGCCGACGTCGGCCATGTCTACGCGGTCAAGGGCCCGGCCGATGCTGGCTATGCCGCACAGGAGATCGGCAACAGCAAGCTGCGCGCGCATCTCGCGACGCTGCCCGTGGACGCCCCGATCTACATCGTCGCGCACTCGAGCGGCAGCTTCGTCGCGCACGAGCTGCTGCAGCAGCTCTATGCTGCCGGCAACACCGCCGTGCTCTCGCGCATCGCCTACGCGAACCTCGACGGCGGCTCGAGCGGCCTCACCGCGGACATCGTGGCGGCACTCGACAAGATCTCGTTCGTCTACGCGCAGGATCCGACGCTCGCCTCGGGGCTCTCGCGGAACTCGTCGTCCGCGGTCGGGATGGGCATGACCTACGCGCTGTATGGTTCGGCATTCAAGGTGGTCGTCCCCCACACGGGGTGCGCGAACGGTGCGGGTTGGTGCCTGCACGACGTCGTGATCACGCACCGTCCGCACGATGCGCAGAGTTACGATCTCGCACGGGACTACACGGACTTTGTCGACAGGCCCGTGACCACCGAGTACCTCGACGGTTTGATCCCGTTGCCGTGATCACGTGGCGCACGTCCCGGGAGCGAGCCGGGATGGCTGAAACTGTCGGTGACCAGGCGCGGGGTGCGCGCTATCGTGCGCGTGTGAAGTCGCTCGCCGTTCTCGTCGCGCTCGTCGGTTGCGGCCACTCGGGCAATCGGGCGGACCCGGATGCGGCCCTCGCCGATGACGGAGACGCCGGCGCGATCGATGTTGCCACGTGCACCGAGGGCCAGACGCGGGCGTGCGGCACCGATGTCGGCGCCTGCGAGCTCGGCACCGAGGCGTGTACCGCCGGGGTGTGGGGCCCGTGCAGCGGCGGCGTCGGGCCAGCGGCGGTGGAGCTCTGCGATGGCGTGCTCGACGAAACCTGCGACGGCACCGTCGACGAGGGGTGCACCAACGATCCCTTCGATGCGGCGAGCTGCGGAGGTCCACCACCGACCGCGACCGACGCGCTCGCCCAGCTCGGCGCGCTGAGCCGATCTCCGCTCGCGACCGCCACCATCCAGGTCCGCACGCGGACGTGCAACGGCGCGGTCTGCGCTCCGTGGTCGGCGGCGAGCAACTGGCAGACCCGGTTCCTCACGTACTCGGGCGGCGTGACCACGCGCTACATGAACCTCCAGGCGGACACCCGGATCGTCCTCTACAAGAGCGGCGCGGCCCCCAAGCTCTCGGTCCAGCACCTGACGTTCACGCAGGGTGGCTACCCCGACAGCATGGGCATGGTGTTCGACATCCCGCCAGCCGTCGCGATGTACCCGGTCCTGCGCGCATACAACGTGTCGCCGATGTTCCCGAGCGACTACCAGGATCTCGAGCTGACGCTGAACAACGGCGAGCTCGCCCTCGGCACGCGCTGCGCGCGGTTCACCGCGACGGTGTTCGGCGCGACAGCGCCGTACACCACGGGGTACGCTGCGCTCTACCGCTGGTGACCGATCCTCGAGCTGACGCGCTTCGTCGTGGTTATGCGCCGGTCGCGCGTGCCTATCGCGAACATCTGAGCCACGAGCTCGCCGGCAAGCCGCTCGACCGCGCGTTCCTCGATGCGTTCGCGGAGCGCTGCACCGGCGGCGCGATCGTCGACCTGGGCTGCGGCCCCGGCCACGTCGCGCACTATCTCGCGACGAAGGGCGCGCGCGTCGAAGGGATCGACCTTTCGCCGGAGATGATCGCGGAAGCACGGGCGGCGTATCCCGACCTCGGGTTCCGCACGGCGGACATGTTCGCGTTGCCGCTGTCCGATGCGTCCGTCGTGGGCATCGTCGCCTTCTACGCGCTCGTTCACCTCCGCACCGAGGAGCTCGGCGCTCCGCTGCGCGAGATGCGGCGGGTGTTGCAACCGGGTGGGCTCGCGGCGATCGCGTTCCACGCCGGCACCGAGCACCTCCACGTCGACGAGCTGTTCGGCTGCGCGACCTCGCTCGACTTCTGGCTCCACGCACCGGATGCCGTGGTTGCGGCGGTGGTCGCCGCCGGATTCACGGTCGAGGCGCGGCTCGACCGCGAGCCGTACCCGAACGCCGAGCACCCGACGCGGCGGACGTACCTCCTGGCACGTGCTTGAGCGCCTCGCGCTTGCTGAGCCCACTGAGCTGCGCCTCGTGCGCCGTCACGTAGCGCCCGACCTCGGCCGGATCGAGCTTCGCGTGCTGGCGGAGCGCCCAGCCGATCGCCTTGCGCAGGAAGAACTCCTTCGACGCGATGGATGGTGCGATGCACGCATAGAGCAGCTCCAGGTCGAGCGCACCCTTGAAGCCGAGCTGGCAGATGATCGAGGTACGGCGCTTCCAGATGCTCGGCGCCCTGCTCCACGCACGCATCGCCCTCGTCATCTCCCTCGGATATGCGGCCAGCAGGGGACCGATCCGGTTCACCGCGATCTCGTCGACGTAGTCCCACCACGCACCGTCGACGATCATCTCCTCGTACATCGGAAGCGCGGCGAGCGTCTGGAACGGCTTCGCCTTGCGGTGCCCCGTGAGCTGGATGGCCGCATAGCGCTCCTCGCGGAACTCGGCGGCTCGCCACAGTGACAGCACGTCCGCCCGCCAGGTCTCGGCCGAGGCGAACGGATACGTCTCGAACAGCTCGCGCAGCGCACCGCGAAGCTTCGGCGCCGTGACACCGAGGAACGGCATCTCCGACTTCATGTAGGCCTGCATGTGCGGAGCGCGCGCGGGCTCCGCGATCGGCGCCAGGGCCGCGCGCACCTTCTGCCGGAGGGTCTCGCGCTTCGGCATGTGCACCGAGCTTGTCACGGCGCCGGCGAGATTGCTCCGTACAGCACGTACGTACCGTCCATGTAGTGGCCGCGGACCCCGAGCGAGGTGCCTTCGCAGAACAGGATGAAGGTGCCGTCGATGCAGTCGCCGGTGCGCACGCGCGAGACCACGACGCGACGACCCTGCTGATCCGCCGCGCGATACAGCGCGCTCGTACACGTGGTCGACTGATCTCCGCGGCGGATCCGGGAGGTGAGGGTTCCGATCTTCGCGCCGACGGCGCCGGAGAACGTCATCTTGATGTCGAGCGAGCGATGCGTACCGACGTTGAACTGATAGGCCTCCCCCCGCCAGTGCTCGGGCGCGGGAGCTGGCTTCTCGGCCCCGCGCTTCGGCGTCACGCACCCCTGCGCGAGCGCCTCGGTCGGGGTGCGCTCGTGCTCCGCGAGGACGAGCCGGATCTCGTCGATCCCGTCCTGGACCAGCTCCGAATCGACGAGCTCGACGGAAGCGAGCCCCGCACCCGGTGCGATGCGAGCGAGCGGCGCACTCGGATGCAACAGCTCCACCGGGCCCACCATGGGGCCATACAAGGTCAGCACCGCCCAGGTCGAGATCGGGTGCTCGGGGATCCGCTGCTCGAGGCGAACGCCGGCGACGAGCTCCGCGGTCGAGAGGGTGGTGTAGCGTTCGCCGTCGACGATCACGTCGACCTGGCGCTGGCCGATCCGCGGTGGTGGGGCGTGCGCCTCCGCCGCGTCCTGGGGCACCGGCGCGTTGCCACACGCACACGCCACCAGCAGGAACCACACGATCCGCATGCCGATCCGGACGCCGGCCACGGCGCGGCCGTCTCATGAGACGCTGGAACCATGGGTCGTCTCGTGGTCGCGCTCGTCCTCCTCGCGGCCTGCGGCGACGACACCAGCGGAGGCAGCGGCGACGACGCGGGTGTCCTGCCCGATGCCGCGGTACCGGCCGCGCGGTGTGCTGCGCCGCCGCTCGCCGACGTGTCGACACCGACCACCGTGGTCGGCGATGGCACCGCTGCCAGCTGCACCGCCGCGGCGCTGCAGTCTGCCGCGACGACCGGCGGGACGATCACGTTCGCGTGTGGCACCGCGCCGGTGACCATCACGGTGACGTCAACGATCACGATCGCCAAGGCGACGGTGATCGATGGTGGTGGCCTCGTCACGCTCTCCGGTGGCAACACCACCCGCATCCTTTATCTCGACTCGGACTACAACACCCCGACCCCGCGCCTGACCGTCCAGCGGTTGACGTTCAAGGACGGCCGGAGCGCGGCGACCGGGGCGGATACGGCGCAGGGTGGCGCCGCGATCTATCGCGATGGCGGCAGCCTCACGGTGCTCGACTCCACCTTCGAGAACAACCACGCGCCGGCGACCGGACAGGACGTCGCCGGTGGCGCGATCTACGGGTTCGGCGGTGGCGAGACGGTCGTCGTCGGCAGCACGTTCCGCGGCAATGCCGCGAGCGATGGCGGCGCGGTCGGCAGCCTCAACGGCGACCTCACCGTGATCAACACCAACTTCAGCGACAACGCGGCGACCGGCACCGGCGGCAACCCCGGCAACGGCGGCTGCGGGGGCGCGCTCTACATGGATGGCCGTGACGAAGTCACCTCGCTCTGCGGCGTGACGATCCGCCACAACACCGCGGGCGCGATCGGCGGCGGGTTATTCCGCGTCTCGAACGATCACACCGGAGCGTTCGCGATGGACCGCTCCACGGTGGACGACAACAAGGTGACCTCCGCCACCGACGGCAACGCGGGCGGGCTCTACCTCGAAGGCCTCGCGCTCGCGATCACCGCGAGCACGATCTCGCGGAATCAGGCGTTCTACAACGGGGGCATCTGGATCAACACGTGCACCGTGATGATGACGAATACGACCATCGCGGAGAACACGGCGACCGGCAGCAACGGCGGCGGGGTGTGGCTCGGGCACGACCCCACCGGGACGATGCTCAACTGCACGATCGCGAACAACCACTCCGCCGCGAACGGTCAGGTCGCCGGCGCGATCTTCGGCGCTGGTCTGATGCTCGTGAACACGGTCGTCTCCGGCAACACGGCGATGTACACCCCGGGTTGCGACAAGACCCGCACGGGAGGCGGCGGGAACCTGCAGTGGCCGGGTGGAGCCCTGTGCACGACGATGCCGCTCGTCATGGATCCGATGCTGGGCTCTCTCGCCGACAACGGCGGCGATTCCGAGACGCTCGTCCCCGCAGCAGGAAGCCCTGCACGCGCGATCGGGACCGGGTGCCCGCCAACCGATCAGCGCGGAATGCCGCGCGGCGAGCCGTGCACGGCGGGCGCGGTCGAGTAGCCTTCCTGAGGGATGGAGTACCGCATCGGCCGCGAGCTGGGCTCGGGCGCGCTGGGCAAGGTCGTCGAGCTCGTCGACGACGATGGCCACGTGTGGGCCGGCAAGATCCTCCATCATAGCCAGGATACCGACGAGCGCGCGCGGCGCCGGTTCGAGGCCGAGGCGCGCCTCCTCACCGGCATCGTGCACCCGAACCTGATCGCGGTTCATGGGCTCGTCCACGTCGGTTCCGAGACCGCGCTGCGCATGGAGCTGGTCACCGGCTCCGACCTCGCGCACCTGATCGCCACGGCGGCGCCCCTCGCTCCCGAGCGCGTGATCGAGCTCGGGCGCGGCATCGCGGCAGGGCTCGCCGAGGCGCACCGCGCCGGCCTCGTGCACCGCGATCTCAAGCCCGCGAACATCCTCCTCGCCGCCGACGGCACGCCGAAGGTCGCCGACTTCGGGCTCGCCCGGGCCACCTCGTTCGCGTCGAGTGATCCGGACGCGCTGGCGGTCGCCGGTACGCCAGACTACATGGCGCCGGAGTCCGTCGACCCATTGGCGATCGATGGCCGCAGCGACCTCTACGCGCTCGGCTGCATCCTCGGTGAGCTCGCGACCGGTGCGCCCCCGTACTCCGGGGCCACGGCGTTCGCCACGCTGCACGCACATCGCAACGATCCGCTGCCCGCGCTCGATGGCGTCCCCGACGGCCTTCGCCGCGTGATCCGCTGGCTGCTCGCGAAGTCACCGACCGATCGCCCGCAGTCGGCGACCGAGGTCGAGACGGCGCTCGCGAACCTCGGCACACAGGTCGCGCTGGTGAGCCTGCGCGACGCGACCACCGTGGGCGAGCGTCGATGCGCGAGCTGTGGTGTCTCGGGACCGGCGCTGGTCCGCGTGTGCTTCTCGTGCGGCGTGACGCAGCTCGAACCACAGGCGGGTCCGATGTCCGTGTTCGTCACCGGCCCCGGCGAGAACGCGGCGAAGCTCGACGCGGCGCTGCGGCAGAAGCTACTCGCGTGGGTCTCGAAGAACCCGGCGCTCGGCCTCGATGCGGCGCTGCTCGCGAAGGAAGTACCGCGCCTCCCGTTCGGTCTCGTGGTGGGCATCGACGAGCCATCGGCGACGGCGCTCGTTGCCTCGCTGCGCGGTCTCGGATTCGAGGCCGAAGCGGTGACGGGCGGGAAACTGGCGCTGTCTTCGATCCGCAGGAAGGGCTGGACGCTGGCGAAACGGACCGCGACGATCGGCGCCACCGGGACGTTCTTCGCGTTTCGTAGCTCGGGGACGATGATGCTGATCGGTGGAACGATCGTCGTGCTCAGCGCGCTGTGGCGCGGCTTCGCCCATGCGAGCCGCCCGGTCACGAAGCGCAAGAAGACCGCCGCACGCGTGCTGTTGCCTTCCTCGCTCGAGGCAGCGCTCGGGCGCGTCGCGAACGTGGTCCCAGCCATGGCGGCGGCACGCCACCGCGACGCGCTGCGCGGGGTGGTCGAGCGCGCGTTGGCCCTGCGCGATGCGCTCGATGCCGCGCAGCGTACGGAGCTCGAGCCGCAGATCGCGCAGCTGATCGATCACGCGGCGCTCGCATCCTCCAGGCTGGATCAGCTCGAAGCCGAGCTGTCGCCCGATGACCTGCGGTCGGGTGATGAGGCCCGCCGCATGAGCTGGCACGCCCGAGATCGCTGGGCCGCGAAGATTCTCCAGGTCACGGCGTTCCTCGATGCGATGCGTGCGCGCACCGTGATGGCGAAGGCAAAGG
>JAYVLW010000176.1:0-3285 GCA_043759315.1 Myxococcales bacterium | reverse complement strand
CAGAACAAGCTGATCGACCTGGCAGGCTCGGATCTCGTCGGCAAGTGCCAGGGTCCGACCGGCATCGTGGTCGATACGGATGGCCAGCGCGCGTACGTCAACTGCTGGATCACGCGCCGCCTCGCGGTGGTGGATCTCGCCGCGCAGGCGATGACGCAGACGTTCGAGTCGGCGCCCGCTGCGACGATCGCCGCCGATGTCAGCGTCGCGAAGGGCCGCCGCTTCTACTTCACCGGTCGCGGCCGGTGGAGTGCGAACGTCGCGAACGGTGCGAAGGGTGGCGAGGGCTGGTCGTCGTGTGGCTCGTGCCACCCCGATGGTCTGTCCGACAACATCACGTGGAGCTTCGGCTCGGGCCCGCGCCAGACGACGTCGCAGGACGGCACGTTCTCGCACGGCGCAGGGCCGCAGAAGATGCGCATGCTCAACTGGACGGGCATCTTCGACGAGCATCACGACTTCGAGCGCAACACCCGCGACGTCTCCGGCGGCCTCGGTGCGATCACCACCGCGCCGACGCTCGCCGAGTGCAACCAGCTCGACAAGGAGACGCAGGTCTCGCTCGTCGGCATCGCGGGTCTACAGAAGCCGCTCAAGGAGCTCGCCGATGACGCGGCGACCGCGACCTGCGGTCACAAGGACTGGGACGACATCGACAACTTCGTGAAGACCATCGCGCCTCCGAAGGCGATCAAGACGCCGACCACCGAGCAAGTCGCGCGCGGCCGCCAGGTGTTCAGCGATGGTGGATGCCAGAAGTGCCACGGTGGTGCGGGGTGGACCGTGTCGCGTCGTTACTTCGTCCCCACGGGTGCGACGAACGCGTTGCTCGCGAACGCGCAGAACGCACCGTCGCTGTTCAACCGCCCGGCGTTCTTCCCGACGACCTGGATGTACGACAACGGTGCTGCTGCACGCACGCTGATCTCCGCGCAGCCCGCGATCGCCACTTCGGACGCGACGGGCGCGGCGGAGCCCGCGGCGGTCCCCATCGGCCAGACGGCGTGCTCGACGCGCAACGTCGGTACGTTCGGCATCCTCACGGATCCCGCCACGACCGATGGCCTCGAGATCCGCCTCGCCGCCGGCGCGGTGACGCGCTCGCAGGGTCGCGCGGGCTACAACGTGCCGTCGCTCTACGGTCTCGCCGCGGGCGCGCCGTACCTGCACCACGGCCAGGCAGCGACGCTCCCGGCGCTGTTGACCGATACGAAGTGGGGCTTCCACACGAACGCCGGCAACGCGAACATGAGCGTGACGCTGCAGAACCAGAGCAAGCTCGACGACCTCGTCGCGTTCTTGCTCTCGATCGACGCGAGCACGCCGGAGTTCGCGGTGCCGACCGATCCGACCAGCGGCGGCAGCTTCGACGCCTGCCCGCTGTCGTTCCCGTGACCGAGTAGAGTCCGGAATGCAAAAACCGCCGGGTTGCCCCGGCGGTTGTTCTCGTTTCGGTGTGGCTCGCTCAGAACCAGTTGATGCCGATGCCGATCGTCGCGCCAGTGACGTTGTTGTCGATGCCCTTGTACGACGCGTTGATCACGCGGCCCATCAGGTCGATCGAGAAGTACGGGGCGGACAGGACCTCGTAGCCGATGGCACCCATGATCGCGCCGCCGTTCTCGGGCGCCGTCGTGGCGTCGGTGATGCCGTCGCCGTAGTACGACGTATCGACCTGGATGTTCGCGAAGCCGATGCCGCCCTTGAGCCACAGCTGCGGCGTCACCCAGTACTGACCCGCGACCATCAGCGCGGACTGCACGAGCGTGGACGTCTCGCCGGTGAAACGATTCGAGGACAACGTCTGCGCGTTGACCTGGAGCTCGGCCATCAACGCGAACCGCGGGCCGAGGAAGCCACCGATGTGACCATCCGCCTCCCCGGAGATCGTCGAGTAGTCGCAGCCCGAGCAGTTGATGTCGCCGCCGCGGTCCGACATCCCACCGAGCCCGATGCTGGCGCCGAAGATCAGCCGGCCCTGCCGGTTGTGGAACCCGCCGGGAAGCTGTGATGCCGGAGCCGGGCCGCCGCCGTAGTAACCGCCGCCGCGACGGTAGCGCTGTGCCGAAGCCACGGAGGGAACGAGCAGCATCGCGGCCAGAACGAGGAGCAGCTTGGTAGGCTTCATGCGGACAATTCTCGCAAGTCTGGGGCCAGGGCGCGAACTCCTGAAGGAGCCTGAATGCAGGGGGTTACGCGGTCCGACCGCGCCCCGAGTGTGGCCCTCGCGCACGATGTGGACCGCTGTTCATGGTGGCGCGCAAGATCACGCCACGGACAGGAGCTTGTCGATCGCGTTGCGAGCCCGCTTCGCATCGCCGTGCATGGTGAGGCACGGGACGTTGCGCGCCGAGAACAGTGACTCCACCCACTCTCCCGACACATTGGGCGCGAGCCACCCGGCGTCGATCAAGGCGGCATCGACGGGACGCGCCTCGGCGCTCGCGAGCTGCACCAGCGCACCGGGATCCGTGCCGCCGGTGACGGCATATCCCGCCGCGGCAAGACAGCCCTGGAGCTCGGCGAGCCGGGACGGCGATGCGCCGATCAGGATGCGGCGGTCTGCGCGCTTCTCGATTCGCGCAAGGAACGCGAGCCAGCGCGCACGATCTGCATCGCCCATCTCGGTGATGTTGAGGCCGTAGCCCGCGGACAGCCCGCAGGCGCGCGCCTCGACGTCGGTGACGTGGCGGACCACGCGACCGCGACCGGCGATCGGCGCCTCGCCATCGTCGAGCACCGCAGAGAAGTTGACGATCGAGCGCATCGTGAGCGCGTGGAGCGGCCGCACGAACATGCCCTCCCTCGAGACATCGAGCGCCTCGGCGCGAACCACGCCCCGCGCCGTCCCGAGCCCGACCGGCCACTCCACGGGGAACCTGCGCGCGGCGCGTGGCGGCGGTGGCTTGATCGTGATCCTCGCCGCGCGCGCGGCCGTGAGCAGCGAGGTCAGCTGGCGGCGCGACGCATCGTCGAGCTGGAAGTTGACGGAGAACGTCGCCGCGCCGCTGGTCGCGACCTCGTCTCCGGTGGACACCTTTCCAACCGCGCCGCGCACGAGTGCGCGATGCGCACCGAACGACAGCGCGACGTCCACATGGTCGTTGATGCGCGGCAGCGCACCGGCCATCAGCGCCGCCCCTTTAAGGCTCAACGCACCGATCCGCAGCGGCATCCAGCGGCCGCTGCGCAGGTAGCGTGCGTAGATGATCGAGGGGGCTTCCGCCTGGGGCGGCGTCTCCTCGACGGGCTCGACGACCTGGATCTCCGCGGTGGCGGCGGAGC
>JAYVLW010000175.1:0-6440 GCA_043759315.1 Myxococcales bacterium | reverse complement strand
AGGCCGGTGCACAGCTCGTGCGCGGCGGCGGTCTGACCGATACCGGAGATGTCGTCGTGCTCGCCCTCGATCGTGAACAGCGCCGTGCCGGTGATGGCGGCCGGGCGAACCAGCGCACCGTCGATCTCCCAGGTCCCGCGCGCGAGCGCCGTGTCCTGGAACACGGTGCGCACGGTGTCGAGGTAGTAGGCCGCGTCCATGTCGAGCACGGCGTTGTACTCGTCGTAGAACTTCTCGTGCGCGGCGATCGCCTCGGCGTCGCCCCGCACGTGATCGAACCAGTAGGAGCGATAGGCCTGGGCGTGTCGCAGCGGGTTCATCTGCACGAACGCCGAGAGCTGGAGAAAGCCGGGGTAGACCGCGCGGCCGTGCCCGGGGAAGCCTGCGGGTACCCGATGGATCAGATGCCGCTCGAACCACGCGAGCGGATGCTCCGTCGCGAAACGGTTGACGGCGGTCGGGTTGCGGCGAGGGTCGACCGGTCCGCCCATCAAGGTCAGCGTGCGTGGGGTCGGCGCCCCGGCCGCGGCCTCGATCGCCACGGCGGCCAGCGTCGGGACCGTGGGCTGGCACACGGCGACCACGTGGAGATCGCGCGGGTCGAGCTCGCGCATGAAGCCGCGCACGTAGCCGACATAGTCCGCGAGATGAAACGGGCCTGCCTCGATCGGCACCTCGCGCGCATCGATCCAGTCGGTGACGTACACGTCGTGGGCCTGGAGCAACGTGGAGATCGTGTCACGGAGGAGCGTCGGGTGATGTCCGGACAGCGGCGCGACCACGAGCACCCGAGGATCGCGGACGAGCTCGGCAGCGCGGGCCGGATCGGTGGCCTCGCGGCGAAACCGCACCAGCCGACAGAACGACCGCGTCGCGATCACCTCCTCGTGGATCGTGACCTCGCCGCCGTGCGCCGTGACCCGCTCGATCGCGAACGGGGGACGCAGATACGGTCGGCTCAGGCGGTGGAACAGGGCGTGGTTCGCGCGAACGATGGCGGCGGGCAGAAACGTCGCTCCACCGAGGACCGCGACGGCCCGCGATGCGAGCTCCGCCGCAGGTCGAAGCCAGGCACGTTGCAGCTCGAGAGCAGAGTACAGCACGCCGCGACTATGCTGCATTGCACAAGATTCTACAAGAACGAACGAGATGGCACGTTAATCCAGCATATTACGCGAGCGTCCAGATGCTGCGGCTGCGATGAAGGTGTGACCGCTCCGTGACCGTGCGCTGCCCCCGCGTGGGGCATGGTGAGCCATGGCGGTTCCCGGTCAGCCCCTGCTCCGCGGCGTCTCGCACCAGATCGCCTGCTTCGTCGCGCTCGGCGCCGGGATCATGCTGATCGCGATCGCGCAGAGTGGCCGCGCGATCCTCGGCGCCACGATCTACGCCCTCTCGCTCACCGTCATGCTCGGCGTCAGCGCCAGCTACCATCGCGTGCGCTGGCGCCCGATGGCGCAGCAGATGTGGAAGCGGGTCGATCACGCGATGATCTTCGTGTTCATCGCCGCGACCTACACCCCGATCTGCCTGGTCGCGATCGGCGGCGCCGCCGGCGCGAAGTTACTCGCGCTGGTCTGGCTGGGCGCCGCGGCAGGCGCTCTGCAGGCGCTGTGGTGGTCGCGGGCCCCCCGCGGGCTGGCGGTCGCGCTCTACCTCGGGCTCGGCTGGTCGCTGTTCGCGTACCTGCCCGAAGCGATCGCGGCGCTCTCGCGCACCGCGATCGGACTCCTCGTGGTGGGCGGCGTGCTGTACACGGTCGGCGCGGTGGTCTACGCGTTGCGCCGACCCGATCCGGCACCGCGGGTGTTCGGATATCACGAGATCTTCCACGCCTGCGTGGTGGCGGCTGTCGTGTGCCACTTCGTGGCGGTCACCGCGATCATTCGCGGCGGCGTTGCCACCTGAACGCGCCGAAGCTCGTCGAGTGAGCCCGCCGCAGCTGGGCGCTGCGCCGCCCGCCGCGCGGTTTCGCCGCCCCCGGCCGCCGTCGCTTGAACGAATCAGCGAGCTTGCACCGAGGACGAGACGGGCCCGTGCTTGCACTGGTGCGTGGAATGAACAAGACAGAGCCCACGACGCAGACCTCCTTGACTCCTACGAGGGCTCGCGGCGTGCGTCCTCTCGGGCTGGCAGCGCTGACCATCCTCGCCGTCGGAGGCTGCAGCACGCCCGACGTCAGCGAGACGACCGCGGCCCTGGATCAGACCGTCCTGGGTACCGCGCAGAGCTTCGCGGTGCTCGGAGGCTCGACCGTGACCAACACTGGCTCGACGGTCGTGTCCGGAGATCTCGGCGTCCACCCTGGGCTCGCGGTCACCGGGTTCCCGCCGGGCCTGGTCACGGGAGGAGTCCTCCATGCGGGTGATGCGGCCGCGCTCCAGGCCCAGAGCGACCTCACGCTCGCGTACATCACGCTCGCCGGCGAGGCGCCCACGCGGGATCTCACGGGGCAGGACCTCGGCGGCCTGACGCTCACCCCCGGCGTGTACCACTTCGCATCGTCGGCACAGCTGACGGGAACGCTGACCCTCGATGCGCTGGGTGATCCCGCAGCGGTCTTCGTGTTCCAGATCGGGAGCACCCTCACGACGGCGAGCAACGCCTCGGTCGTCACGCTGAACAGCGCCGGGGACTGCAACGTCTTCTGGCAGGTGGGCAGCTCCGCGACGCTCGGAACGACGACCGCGTTCCGCGGCAACGTTCTCGCGCTCGCGAGCATCACGCTCGATACCGGTGCCACGGTGAGCGGGCGGGTCCTGGCCCGCAATGCGGCGGTGACGCTCGACGACAATGCCGTCTCCATCCTCGCCTGCGAGGCGCCCGCACACGTGATCGTCTGCGGCGACGGGCTCGTCGAGGCGCCCGAGCTCTGTGACGACGGCAACCTCGTCGCCGGTGACGGTTGCGACGCGAGCTGTAACGCCGAGCACCTCGTGGTCTGCGGCGACGGGGTCGTCGAAGCGCCCGAGCTCTGTGACGACGGCAACCTCGTCGCCGGTGACGGTTGCGATGCGAGCTGCAACGCCGAGCACCTCGTCGTCTGCGGCGACGGGGTCGTCGAAGCCCCGGAGCTCTGTGACGACGGCAACCTGGTGACCGGTGATGGCTGTGATGACCAGTGCGTCTGCGAATCACCGCTGCCGCCGGTGTGCGGGAACGGTGTCACGGAAGCGAACGAGGCGTGCGACGACGGCAACCTCGCTGACCACGACGGCTGCACCGCGCTGTGCGCGATCGAGCAGGTGTGCTCGTGCGGCAACGGCGCGCTCGAGCCCGGCGAGACCTGCGACGACGGCAACAACGTCGACGCCGACGGTTGCTCCGCGGGCTGCCAGCTCGAGTAACTCGACAGTTCCCGCCGCCCGACGGACGGCTCCTGCTCGGCCAGATGCTATGAAGGTCCACGCATGAGCAGTTACGCCGAGCTCCCGGTCCACCGCTGGATGCTGCGTGATGCGCAGCGCAACGAAGCATACCGGCGTGCGCTCGTGCACGCCGTCCAGCCTGGCGACGTCGTGCTCGACATGGGCGCCGGGACCGGCATCCTCAGCGTCTTCGCCGCCGCCGCAGGTGCCCGCCGGGTCTATGCGGTGGAGCGCACCGGGATCGCCGACGTCGCTCGAGAGGTCATCGAGTCCAACGGATACTCCGGGTGTATCGAGGTCATCCAGGCCGATCTCGAGGACGTGTCGCTCCCCGAGAAGGTCGACGTCATCGTCGGCGAGTGGATGGGCGGGTTCGGCGTCGACGAGAACATCCTCGCCCCGTTCGTGATGGCGCGCGATCGCTGGCTCAAGCCCGGGGGCAAGATGGTGCCCGGTCGCGTGACCGCGATGCTGGCCCCCGCCCATCTCCCCGAGTTCGACGAGGCGATCGCGCACTGGCGGTCGCGCCCCCATGGCGTCGACCTGAGCGTGATCGCCGACCTCACCACGCAAGAGGTCCACCACACGCAGACGCCGCCCGAGTCGCTGGTCGCGCCACCGCAGGTGATGTGGAGCCACGACCCACTCACATGTTCGCTCGCCGAGGCAGATCAGCCCTTCACGACGAAGCTCACCTTCGAAGCCGTGCGTCCGTCGACCCTGTCGGGCCTCCTCACGTGGTTCGTCGCCGACATGGGCGATGGCACCACGTTGACCAACGCGGTCGGCGATCCGGACACCCACTGGGGCCGCTCGCTGTTTCCGCTCGGCCGACCGATCGAGCTCGCCGCGGGGACGAAGGTCGACATCGAGCTGCAATGCGACCCGTCGTTGCCGGGGAGCTGCGAGTTTGCCTGGACGATCAGGGTCCCAGGTCGCCCGGCCGAGATGCACGAGACGCGGCGCAGTCGCCGGGAACGTGCGCGCAAGGCGGCCGCCGCTCGCTGAGCGGCCGGTCGGGTCAGCGGGGCTCGGGCTCGGTGGCCGCGAGGATGTCCGCGGCGGTCCACGACCCCGCGTCTTCCGCGAGCTCGCGCAGGAGTGCGTCGAACGTCGCGACCGACACCGGCTCGGCGGTCTCGCGCCACGCGCTCGACAGCGCCAGGCGGCTCCGCAGCGCCGCGGTGAACACGTCGATCCAGGTCGGCGGGCTGAACGTGAAGTTCAGGGACAATGCATCCGTGGTCGCGTGCGTGGAGTGCCACATCCCGCGCGGGACGAACAGCAGCGAGCCCGGCGCGAGCACGATCTCGGTGCGGCCGGCCGGCAGCTCGTCGGGCATCGGCAGCCTCGCGTAGGACTGGAGCTCCGCATCGACGGCCTGGCCGATGGTGTGGCGAGTCATCGGGCGGGCGACGTGGGTGTTCGGTGCGAGCTGCCAGATCTTGGTGCCGTGCAGCTGGAGCACGAAGTTGAGATTCTGATCGAAGTGCGGTGCGGTCCCCTTCCCTGCCGGGGTCGCGTAGATGATGCAGCGCTGGCGCGTCAGCGCCGACAGGCCGATGTCCGTGCGGATGGCGTCGAGCCACGGCAGCAGCTGCCGGGCGTAGCGCTGGGCCTCGTCGAACAGCAGGCCCATGCCGCTCGCGAACAGCTTCCGTGCATCGGATGGTGACGCCGTGACCGCGCTCGCCTCGTCGGCGACCTCGGGCAGGTGGACCTCGACGAGATCGGGCCACGATCCGAGCAACGCGTCGAGGGACGCGAGGAACGGAATCGCGGCTAGCTCGGCGAGCGAGTCCCGGATCCCGTGCACGACGAACGGCTCGTCGTGGGCGAGGCGGGCACGCAGCTCCGAGACAGCCCGTGGATGGAGCAGAGCAGCGAGCCCGGGCGTCATGTCGGTACCCTGGCACGTCACCCGACGGGCAGCCCACCGATCTCGGTGCCGTTGTCGAGGCAGATCAGGCGGACGCGGCCAGTCGCGAGTGTCTTGCCCCCCTCGTCGGTCACCTTCGCCTCCCACACCTGCGTGCGCCGACCACGCGTCACGGGGACCGCGGTGACGCGGAGCATGCCGGAGCGCGCGGCCGCGATGAACGACGTCGAGTTCTCGAGGCCGACCACGGATTGCTTGCGCGCGAGCGCGACCATCGCCGCGCCCGTCGAGCACGCCGCCTCGATGAGGCCGGTGTGGACTCCGCCGTGAACGATCCCGTACGGCTGGCGATGCTGGTCACCGATGACGACCTCGCCGATACATTCGTCGACGGTCACCTTCGTGAACCGCAGGCCCATGGCCGTGTTCCAGCCTCCGAGGTTCGTGTTCACGAGAGTGGAGAAGTCTTCGGGGATGACGGTCACTGTGTCATCCCCATCGAGGTACGTCCCATCCCGTCGACGCTAGCACTTCGCGTCGTCACGGATCACGCGGCCTTACCGCCGGGTACCATGCCTTCTTCGGACTTCTTGACGATCGTCGCGAGGTCGTCCGCGATCGCCCCGGCATCGGCGGCGGTCGCGCCCTCCGACAGTTGCTCGTAGACCTCGCTCGCGCGTTCGTCCATCTGGAGCATCGCATCCCCGGTGGCGCTCTCGCCGGGAAGATCGACGCGAAGCTCCCGGACGAGCATCTGGATCCCGGCGGCGATCGGGAGCGCGAGCAGCGCTCCGAGGATCCCGGCGAGCGTGCCGCCGACGAGCAGCGCCACCAGCACGATCGCGGGCGGCAGCCGGAGGACGCGGCCGTAGACCCGGGGCACGAGGATGCGGCTCTCGAACTCCTGATACAGCACCATCAGCCCGAGCACGATCAGCGTCGTCGTGGTCCCGTGCGGGGTCACCGCGATCACCACGGGCGTACTGGCGACGTAGCCACCGACGAACGGGATGATGTCGGTCAGCCCTGCGAACAAGGCGATCGGGAGGGCGTTGTCGGCTCCGAGGATGGTCAGCAGCGCGAACACGAACACCGCGATCGACAGCGACGTGATCAGCTGCCCGCGCATGTAGCCGCCGACGATCGTCCCCAGCCGGGAGAGGATCCGCGCGAGCCGCACGTGGTGGCGCCGC
>JAYVLW010000174.1:0-2675 GCA_043759315.1 Myxococcales bacterium | reverse complement strand
GGCGCTCGTCTTGCCGCGGCCTCGCCTGCGCCGCGGGCGCCCGTGCGCTGGCAGCCGTGGGCGATCGGCGGCGCGGTGCTGCTCGCGACGATCGCGCTGATCGTGGGCACGCGCGGCGGCGGTGGCGAGCCCGCCGCTCCGGCCGTCGAGACTCCGATCGCCGCACCTGCGGGGAGCGAGCCGCCGGCGCAGCTGCACGTCACGCCGCCGCCGATGCGCGACGGCAAGGCCGAGAAGGACTTCCGCAAGGTGATCGATCAGATCAGCCGCGGCCGGATCGGCGAGGCGAAGAAGAAGCTCACCGAGTGGGAGCGCAAGCACGGCGGCGCGACGCCGGAGACCGAGGCGCTGCGCACGCAACTCGACGCGTTGCCAGACGGTGGTGGGCGCGACGACCGCGACGGCGACTGATCACATCACGTGATCGAGCGACTGGAACGCGTCCTCGAGCGCCATCATCATCACGCGCGCACTCGGGAACCGCTGCTCCGGGTCCTTGATCAGGGCACCCTCGACGAGCGCGACCAGCTGCGGTGTGCACCACGGCGCCCCGCGGGCGACCTCGTCCAGCCGCGGCGGAGGCTGCTTCGCGTGCAGCCGCATCAACACCATCGGATCGTGATCGCGGAACGGCAGCATCCCCGTGAGCATCTCGAACAGGATCACACCCGCGGCGTAGACATCCGCGCGGCCATCGACGAGCCGGCCGAGCGCCTGCTCCGGAGCCATGTACGCGGGCGTGCCGAACACGAGGCCCGTGCTGGTCAATGCGTTGGCGCCGAACGCGGCCGCGGCATCCCCCATCAGCTTCACGAGGCCGAAGTCGATGATCTTCACGCTCTCCCAGCCGCCCATCGGCACCAGGATGACGTTGTCGGGCTTGAGGTCGCGGTGGACCACGCCCTGCGCGTGCGCGTGCCCGACGCCATCGAGGATCTGCCGCGCGAACACGAGCGCCTGTCGCGGCGCGAGCCGGCCCGCGTGAATCCGCGCCCCGAGCGTGTCGCCGCTGACCTTCTCCATCACGAGGAACAGCACACCGCCCTGGACGAACACGTCGACCGCCGTGACCAGGTTCGGGTGCTCGAGGAGCCGCAGCGCGTTGGCCTCGCGTGCGAACCGCGCCGTCACGTCGTTGCCCTGCACGTCGGCGAGTGGCGACTTCACCGCGAAGCGCCGGCCGGTGGCGTCCTCGACCTCGACCACGCCGCCCATCCCGCCGCGGCCGAGCGAGCCGACCACGCGGTACCGTCCGATGATCGAACCAGGCTCGAGCGAGGGCTGCACTGCGGGGGGCATCCTAGCGGATCACGGTCCGATGATCGGCGCTTCTTCGACGGCAGTCATGGCGACCTACGTCCCGGTCGACGCGACGACCTTGATCGCCGGCGGGGTCGAGCACTGGCCGGGCGAGCTCAAGGTGAACGTCGTCTCGGGGAACCCTCCCGAGGCGACGCCACCGGTGAACGTGAACGTGATCGGCACGATCCCCGAGCGCGGGATCTGGAACGTCGTCGGTGAGACCGTGAGCTTGGAACCGTTTGCCCCCATGACCACGGTCGGCGAGATGGTCACGGTGCCGAGCATTCCAGAGTTCGAGATCCGCGCACCGCGGGTGACGACGCCGGTCTTGCCGACGATGCCGAAGTCGATCAGCTCGACATCCGATGCCAGGACCGGTGCCGAGATCACGCTCTGCACCGGCAGGACCTTCGTGATACCCGCCTCCTTGAAGTCGATCTCGAGCTGCGCCGCCTGCGTCAACAGCGGGGACTTCGCGGGGATCGCGAGGCGGGTGATGGTCGTGGACGCGCTGACCGCGACCGTGCTGCTGCCTGCCGGAAGCGCGATCTCGGGGAGGGTCCTGAAGCTCGCCGCGTCCGCACCTGTCAGCTTGAGAGCCACGGTCTGCGCGGTCGTCGATCGGTTCGCCACCGTCAGTGTGATGCCCTGGGCGGGTGCTCCGCACACGGACGTGCCGAAGTCGACCTTGGTGTGATCGACGATGACGACGTCGCCGCTCGCCGAGGCATTGACCGTGATGGCCGTGGTGGGCTGCTGACACATGTTCTGGGTGTAGGCGAGCATCACCTTGCCGGTGTAGTCGCCGACAGTGGAGGCACCGGGCGTGAACTGAAGCGTGTATGCCGTGCTGTGATCAGGCTCGACGATCACCGTCGACGGGTCGGGCAGCGAGAACACTCCAGCGGTGTTGGTGAGGACGCCCACCACCATGAACGGTGCGTTGCCGGAGTTGCGCACCATCAGGCTCGCCGTGGTCGAGGTGCCCGAGAACTGCGTACCGAAATCAACGTCATCGGCGGTCGCGATGCCGCCCTTCGTCTCGAACTGGATGGAGCGCTCGAGGAGCTCGTACGGGGTCCTGATCGTGATCGAGCCCTCGATCGCCGTGCCGGGGTACGACTCCGTCGCGGCGAGCGCCTGCACGAGCGCCTGCAACGTCTCGTGCGGGAGGATCGTCGCTTGCTCCGGTGTGACCGTCACACCGACGATGGTCGAGCCGAGCCTCACATCGATCGGGGCGCTGCCGAAGTTCGAGATCGGCAGCATTATCTGTGACGACAGCGTGCCGCACCCGACGCTCCCGAGATTGATCTTGCCGGTCGGGATGCTCAGGCCCTGCGGATCGATGCAGGTCTGATTCGCTTCATCGC
>JAYVLW010000173.1:0-9658 GCA_043759315.1 Myxococcales bacterium | reverse complement strand
GACGTCGCGGGCCACGAGGTCATTCTCGTCGGCAGCCTGCACGGACACGGCGACACGTTCCTCCGCATCGCGTTCCTCGCCGACACCGCGCGTGACCTCGGTGCCTCGAGGGTGGGCCTGGTCGCTCCCTACCTGGCGTATCTCCGCCAGGACGACAGGTTCCGGCCGGGGGAGGGCGTGACGGCGCGGTATTTCGGCAGGCTGATGTCCCAGGTCGTGGACTGGCTCGTCACCGTCGACCCGCACCTGCACCGGCTCGACTCGCTCGAGCGCGTGTATTCGATCCCCACCTCGATCGCGCGTGCGGCGCCGGCGATCGCGAAGTACATCGCCGAGAAGGTCACGCACCCGGTGCTGATCGGGCCGGATGCGGAGAGCGTGCAGTGGGTATCCGCCGTGGCCGCGGGCTGTGGCGCGCCGTTCCAGATCCTCGACAAGACGCGGCGCGGTGATCGCGATGTCTCGATCACGGCGCCCGATGGCAAGTGGAACGGCCACACCCCGGTGGTGATCGACGACATCATCTCGACCGGAAAGACGATGATCGAGGCCACACGTCAGGTCGTCGCTTCGGGAGCGGCGGCACCGCTGTGCATCGCGATCCACGCGGTGTTCGCCGATGCCCTCGAAGCCGAGCTGATGTCCGCGGGGGCACGCGGGATCATCACGTGCGACACGGTTCCGCATGCCACGAACCAGATCTGCATCGCCGAGTCTCTCGCAGAGGCGGTTCGTCAGCGTCTGTCGTGACCCTTGACCCAGAGCTTCACGCTCGGGGGGCCGGGTGGGTCGTCACGAACGAGCTCGTAGCCGGGCGGCAACGGCGTCCCGAACCCGTGATGCGTCACGACGCGGGTGCCGGTGCGTGCGTTCGCGAGCCGATGATATGCGACGGCGACCTGCCGGATGAACGCCTTCGGCTTTGACTCGACGGTCTCGTCGATCACCTGCCAGGGCTTGAACAGCTGCTCTGCGAACGGGTTGAACAGGTAGAACCCATCGAACTCCGACCAGTCGAGGGCGAACACGTCCCCGTGCACGAACGTTGCGTTCGGTACGGACCATCGCTCGGCCAGCCGCGTGGCGACGTGGACGAGGTGGTGTCGTTGCTCTCCACCGACGAAGGTCGCGTCGGGGACCTCGTGCGCCGCGATGATGCAGAACTTGCCGACTCCGGAGCCGACATCGAGGATCCGCATCCCCGCGCGTGGTGCCAGCAGGCGCGCGGCGCGGCGAGCGATCGCGATCGGGGTGAAGTGGACGCAGGACTTGGGCTGGAGCTCGAGCGGAAGGTACTCGTCGAACGACGACTCGTCCTCACACTCGCGGGTCCACGGCGCCGGCATTCGTCCTCCAAGTCATGGTAGGGCAGGTGCGGATATGACCACGAACCATGCCCGTCCGGTGCTCGCCGCATTGCGATGGCGTGCCCCCGTGCACGATCGCGTGTTCGATCGCCTCTACCCGGCGCGGATCCGGCGAGCCTCCTCGGTGCACTGGACTCCCGTCACGGTCGCGCTCCGCGCCGCGGCCTGGCTGGCCCCCGAGCCGGGCGCGCGCGTGCTCGACATCGGATCGGGGCCCGGGAAGCTGTGCTGCATCGGGGCCGTCGCGCGGGGCGGGACGTGGCACGGCGTCGAGCGCGATCCCGTGCTCGTGCAGGCAGCAACCCGGGCAGCGAAGCTTCTCGAGATCGAGGCGTCGACGACGTTCACCGCCGGCGAGATGGACGTCGTCGACTGGCGCTCGTTCGATAGCCTCTACTTCTACAATCCCTTCGCGGCCATCCTGTTCGGTCCGGCCCCGTTCGCGAAGACCGTTCGCTGGTCGATGCTGACCGCGCAGATCGCCCGCACCGAAGCCCTGCTCGCGGACCTCCCGACCGGCACGCGCGTCGTGACGTACGAGGGCTTCGGCGGCGACATGCCGGATGCCTATGTCCTCACCCAGGCGGAGATGGTCCCACGCGGGCAGCTCGCGCTCTGGATCAAGCAGCGATCGACGCGCCGCGCTCGCTCGCCGTCATGACACCGGGCGGTCAGGGATGCGGACCGTGAAGGTCGATCCTTTCCCGACACCGGGGCTCGTGACGGCGATGGAGCCACCATGGCGCTCGACGAGGTGACGCACCAGCGAGAGACCGATACCGAGGCCGGCGTGGGCGCGGGTGCTCGAGCCGTCCTGACGGGTGAAGGGTTCGAACACCTGCGCGATCTGCTCGGGTGCGACGCCGGGCCCGGTGTCGCGAACGCTCAGCTCCATCGCGCCTGGCGGGAACGCCAGGTGGACGGCGACCGTGCCTCCCGTGGGCGTGAACTTGATCGCGTTGTCGACGAGGTTGCCCGTGATCTGCGCGAGCCGGCGGGGGTCGACCGCGATGTTGCGCCCGGGCGCGACGTCGCTCTCGATCGTCACCCGCTTCGCACGCGCAGCCTTGTCGGCTGACGCGAGCGTCCGCTTGACGACCTCCGAGGCGTCGGTAGGCTGGACGACGACCGCGAGCTCCGTCGAGCGCGACAGCGCGATATCGAGCAGGTCATCCACGATGCGCGCCTCCGAGCGAACGCTGTCGATGATGGTCTCGATCGCCACCACCCGCTGCGGATCGGCGTGGTCGAGCGTGCGCAGTGCCTGTGCCCACAGAAGGATCGCGCTGAGCGGCGTCCTCAGCTCGTGGGAGACAGCATCGAGGAACGCGTCGCGCTCCAGGCGCGCGGCTTCGCGCTCGGTGATGTCCAGGATCCCGATGAGGACCAGCGCCGGCCCATCGGTCTTGGGGATCGCGTGCGCGCTGATCCGCAGCATCCGCTCCCCTGCTGGCCCGAGAAACCCGACATCGAGATCGTCGAAGCCGGCTCCGCCCGTGACCACCGCCTGGAGGCGCGCTTCGAGCTCGGGGACTCGCCAGGCGCCGAGCGCAAGGAGAGCGCGGCCGACCAGCTGTGCCTCGGTGGTCTGGAACGCGACGCCGAACGCGCGATTCGAGGACTGGATGCGCAGGCGATCATCGAGCACGACGATCGGGGTCGGCACGGTCTCGACGATCGCGGTCCGAAGGTTGCGGGCGGCGCGCAGCGCTGTGATCTCGACGAAGGACAGCACGGCGCCGCTGATCTTGCGATCGCCGGAGAGGTAGGGGCGGATCTGCATCCGATAGCAGGTGGAGCCGTCGAGGTGGAGCACCTCGGACTCGTGGACCACCAGCGTCTCGATCACCTCCTCGATCATCGCATCGAGGCGTTCGACGTCGAGGTTCGGCTGCAGGTCCGCGATCGGCCGTCCCAGATCGCCGGAGATCAGGTTGAGCACGGAGCGCGCGCGCGGCGTGAACCGGCGCAAGCGTCGTTCGGTGTCGACGATGATCATCGCGATCTCGATGCTCGCGAGGACGTTGACCAGATCGTCGTTCGCCACGCGGAGCTGATCGTTTCCGCGCTGGAGCTCCTCGTTCACCGTCTCGAGCTCCTCGTTGGTCGACTGCAGCTCTTCCTTCGCGGTCTGGATCTCCTCGTTGCTCGATTGCAGCTCCTCGTTGGTCGACTGCAGCTCCTCGTTCGTGACGCCGAGCTCCTCGCTCGTGGTGAGATGCTGGTTCACCACGGAGTGGAGATACTGCTTGGTCGCCGACAGCTCGTGCCGGAGCCGCTGAAGCTCGGCACGACCGGCAGGAGCGACCTTGCCCGCGGCGCGTCTCGGCGCCGGAGCCGGGTCCGGCGCCGGCTCGAACACGACGAGGAAGTGGCGCTTGCCTTCGGCCACGCCGCGCACCGGAACCACCTCGAGGTGGACCCGATGATCACGGCGATGATCGTGCACGACGATGCCTTCCTTGCGCGCCGTCTCGTCGGTGCGCCGCGCGCGCTGGAGGACGAGCGGCAGCTCCGCGGCGAGTCCCTCACGGGCCATCCGCAAGAGGTTCAGTTGAGGCTGGCCGGTCGGCGCCTCGAGGTATCTGCCGGTCTGCCCACGGAACTGCAGGATGTCGAAGTTGTCGTCGACGAGCACGCACGGTGGCGCGTAGCGCGCGAGCAGCACGTGGTCGACGTCGCGTTGCACCTCGGTGGACGAACGCAGTCCCGGGGCCTGCTGCCACGGGAGGCGGCCAAGCTGTCCCGCCGCCGGGAACGTCAGGGTCGCCCGGACGCCGGGCTTACGCGCGTAGATCCGTGCTTCGGCGTCGATCGTGGTGAACAGCTTGTCGA
This sequence comes from Myxococcales bacterium, assembly GCA_043759315.1. Lineage (GTDB taxonomy): Bacteria > Myxococcota_A > Polyangia > Haliangiales > Haliangiaceae > JABFXX01. Next base: position 5,456 of record JAYVLW010000173.1, on the reverse strand, counting down.
AGTCGCCGATCGTCTCGGCGCGGCCGAGAAGCAGGAATCCGACCTGGTTGAGCGCGTAGTGAAGGATCGGGATGACGCGCTGCTGGAGCGGGGCGCCGAGGTAGATCAGGAGGTTCCGGCAGCTCACGAGATCGAGCTTGGAGAACGGGGGATCCGAGACGAGATCGTGACGGGCGAACACGCACCGCTCGCGGACCTCCTGCTTGATCCGGTAGCCGGCCTCCTCGCGCCTGAAGAACCGCTCGAGTCGCTCTGCGCTGACCTGCGCTGCGATCGCCGCGGGGTAGCGACCCACGCGCGCGACCTCGATCGCCTTCTCGCTCAGATCCGTGCCGAACAGCTGGAGGGGGCGACGCTCGCCGAGCCGCTCGAGCAACAGGATCGCCAGCGAGTAGACCTCCTCGCCTGTCGAGCACCCCGGAACCCATACCCGCAACGGCACATCCGACGGACGGTCACGGACGGCGTCCGTGAACACGGTCACGAGCGAGTCCAGGATCGATGCGTCGCGGAAGAACTCCGTGACGTGGATCAGGAGATCCTCGTAGACCGCGGTGATCTCCGCGGGGTGCGCGGCGAGATACGCGCTGTACTCGTCGAGCGTGGCGAGGTGGTGCTTCGCGAGCTGGCGCGCCAGCCTGCGCTCGATCGTCGTGCGCTTGTAACTCGTGAAGTCGATCCCGGCCGCCTCGCGAAGCTGTTCGAGAACTCGTAACAACCCGGGTGCGTTGGGGGGAACCCTCGACAGGACCGCGAGTTGCTCGCCGATCGCCGTGGGGGCGAGCACCACGTCGGCGACGTTCGCGGCGATCGCGCTGCGCGGCATCTGGTCGAACTGCGCCGTCGCGGGATCCTGGACGAGCGTGAGCCCACCCGCGGCCCGGATCGCGCGCAGACCCTCCGTCCCATCGTGTGCGGATCCCGAGAGCACCACGCCGATCGCGCGGTCCCCGAGTGCCGTCGCCAGCGAGCCGAACAGCTCGTCGATCGGTAGCCACGGGCGAGCCCCGGGCTTCGACGTCCGCAGCGTCAGTCCGCCGCGCGTCAACACCGCGGAGGTGTGCGGCGGCACGACGAACACGGTGTTCGCGACCAGCCGGCTGCCGGTCTTGACGTCCACCACGGGCATCGTGGTCGTCGGCTTCAGCAAGGCCGCGAGCTGCCCGATCTGCGACGGCGGAAGATGTTGCAGCACGACGTACGCGAGGCCGCTGTCGACCGGGAGCTTCGCGATCATCTGCCTCAGCGCTTCGAGCCCGCCGGCCGATGCACCGATGCCCACGATCCGCAGGGGCAGCGGCGCTTCGCGAACCCCCTTCGACATGGGGAAAGCTACCACGCTACGCGTTGCCAGAGCGCGGGGACTCGGCGAGCAACGAGTGCAGCGCGGCCGCGAGGTGGTCGAAGTCGATCGGCTTCGCGAGATGCCGGTCGAAGCCCGCATCGGCGGCGCGTGCCGCATCCGTCGCCATCGCGTGCGCGGTCAGAGCGATGGCGGGCACGTGGCTCCCGGACTTCCGCAAGGTACGGATGAAGCTGTAGCCATCTTCGCCGGGCATCGCGATATCGCACACGATCACCGTGGGCTGGCGTGCGGCGATCTTCGCGCGCCCCTCCTCGGCAGAGGTGGCCGTGTCGACCCCGGCGCCGGCGCGGGCGAGGAGGAGCTCGAGGGCGCCGCGGACCCGCGGATCGTCGTCGATCAAGAGCACGCGGATCCCGTCCAGCGTTGGCACGACGGGCACGCCGACCGACGGCGATGCCGTGCGCCGTGCCTCCGATCCGGGAAGCGAGACGGTGAGGGTGGTGCCGTGACCCAGCCCGGCGCTGGTCGCGGTCACCGTTCCATGGTGGAGCTCGACGAGCTGTTTGACGATGGCGAGGCCCAGCCCCAGGCCGCCGCGCGCTCGCGTCAACACGTCGTCGTGCTGGCTGAACGCGTGGAACAGGTGGGGCAGGAACTCGGGCCCGATCCCGCGGCCGGTGTCGGTGATCTCGAGGTTGATCTGCCGGCCCTTGCGGCCCATCTCGACGCTGACCTCGCCCTTGCCATCGCTGAACGTGATCGCATTGGTCAGGATGTTGTCGATGATCTGTCGGAGCCGCACCGAATCGCCCTGGAGCTCCGCGGCCTCCGCGAGCCCGGTCGAGGTCAGCGTCACCCCCTTCGCGGCCGCCTCGGGACTCGACGCGGCCACGGCCTCGCGACACACCTGTGCGAGATCGACAGGACGCAGATCGAGGAACAGCTTGCCGCTGATCGCCCGCGAGACATCCAGCAGATCGGCGACGAGCCGCGACTGCGACAGCGCACTCGAGCGGATCGCCGCCAGCGCCTGTGCACGGATCTCGGGACCGACCGCGTCGTCGTGCAGGACCTTCTCCCAGAGCAGCAGCGTGGTCATCGGTGCACGCAGCTCGTGCGAGACCGCGGCGAGGAACTGATCCTTCAGGCGATTCGCCTGCTCGGCGTCGGCGCGCGCGGCTTGCGCGTGTGCGAGGAGCTCCGTCCGCTCGTCCTGTGCGGTGCGCTCATCGTGCTGGTCGGTCCCGGTGCCGAACCAGCGCTGGCGGGCATCGTCGGTGGCGAACGCAACGTGATGCCAGCGAAAGCCGCGGTTCGCGGCCCGGATCCGCACGTCGACCTCCGACGTGCGCTGCCGCCGGGCTTCCTGGAACGCCTTCAGGCAGCGCGGGAGATCCTCGGGATGGATCGCATGTTGCCAGCGATCCTTCGCGGTCGTGCCGGTGTAGGCCAGCCAGCGCTCGTTGAGCCACGGCCGACCTCCGGCGAGCTGATCGCTCCAGAGCAGCGCGGTGGCGTCCACGTGGTACTGGCGCGCGAGCACGGCATCTGTGATCACCGCGCACACCATGATCACGCCGACGGTCATGCCCGCCGCGCCGCGTAGCGGACGCAGCGTGGCCGCGCAGAACGCCGGACCATCCCCGGGGTCGAGCGGAAGCTCGGGCAGGTGTAACGGCACCGAGGTCCGCACGACGTCATCGATCGCCGACAGCGCCTGCACCGCGACCGAGGAGTGGGCGAACAGCTTCCGCCACGCAGCGTTGATCTTCGTGGGGATCCGCGATGCACCGACGAACACGGCCGATGGCAGCTCGGCGGCGTCCCACAGGGCGAGCGCTTCAGCGTGGCGACGCGTGCGCTCCGCGGTGTCGGTGGCTGAGGTTTCGTGATCGAGGAGTGCATGGGCGACATCGGATGCCGCCTTCAGCCGGTGCTCGAGGGTTTCGTTCACGCCAGCAGCCCGCCATGGCGCGCGGCGACCCGCTGCATCTGTGCGACCGAATGGGCGGACAGCTTGTGCATGATCCGCTGCCGGTGGGTCTCCACGGTGCGGCGCGAGATGATCAGCTGGGTGGCGATCTCGTCATTCGAGTTCCCGCGGATCAGCAGCTCGAACACCTCGCGCTCGCGCCGCGTGAGGCGCTGCATCGGAGAGGCAGGCGTCGCGAGAAGCTCGGCCTCGACCGCATCGCGCGAGACCCGCGGCGGGAGATACCGGAGGCCGCCGAGCACCTGACGGATCGCGTCGACGATCTCCGAGATCTCCTGCGTCTTGCTCGCGAACCCGCACGCGTGCGCGCGCAGCATGTCGGCGATCAGGCCAGGATCATCGATCACCGACAGGCCGAGCACCCGGCACGTGGGTTGCCGCTCGAACAGCTCGCTGGTCAGGCTGATGCCCGACGTCGTCGGCATCAGCACATCGATGATCGCGACGTCGATCGAGGTGCGTGCCGCCACCGCGAGGGCTTCCGCCGCGCTGCCGACGTCCGCGATGACCTCGAGGTCGAGCTCGTTGCGGAGCGCGACCATCAGGCCGTGCCGGAACAGCGGGTGGTCGTCGACGAGCGCGACCCGGGCCTTCCACGCCTCTTCCTGCACCGGTCATACGTGCCATGGATCGCCGGACGGGCCTAACACCAAGGTGTCACATCGGTGACGAGCGCACGCGCACGGTCACTTGCCGCGGACGAGCTTCACGGTGAGGCGCTCGCCATCGCTCTTGCTGTACAGCTTCTGGGTCTCGGTCCTGAAACCCTTCTTCTCGACGGTGAGCGTCACACCGGTGAATCCCATCACTTTCACCGACGTGGGCGTGGTTCCCGCGCGGCGCCCGGCGATCGAGACCGTGGCCCCCGACGGGTTCGACGTCACCGTCACGGTGTGCGTTGGCCGTGCCAGGGCGAGGTCCACGCTGGAGGGCTTGCCAGGCGTGAGCGCCACCCACTTCGTGCCGAGCGCGTAGCGCGGGTGCTTGACGTCGATCCGGCGCTTCGCGCACGGGCCGTCGATCGAGATCGGCGACGGACCGAACGCCTGATCGTCCACGCTGACCATCGAGCCAGCGGGCGAGCTCGTCACGGTGACACGGCACGGTCCGGTCCCCGCGACGGGCGGCGCGTTCGGATCGGTCGGCGGATCGTCGGGAATATCGACAGGGTCCTGCGGCGTCGTGGGGGGCTTCGCGGTGGAGGGCGGCGTCGTCGTGTTCGCGACCGCGGGCGGCGCCGTCTCGGCGACCGGCCCCTTCGCGGTGGGCGTCGCGGCGTCGGCGCTCTTGTCCTGGCCGCGGCCGGTCGTCGCGAGCACGATGATCAGCAGCAACAGGCTGGTGCCGGCCGCCGATGCACCGATCACGAGCCATCGCTTGCGGTCGCGCCCGCGGTTGATCGCGATCAGCGACGCGGTGCTGTCCAGCGAGCCGCCACGGGCGACCGGCAGCGGCGTCGGTGCCGCGTGCACCGGCTCCATCGCCATCGGCATGTTCGGCGGCGGCGCCGTCGGCGGCGGCCGGGTTCCGACGGCCGTCGTCTCGTAGCCGCGCGGATAGAACATGTCGGAGTTGTCGTCGAACACCGGCGGCGTCGGAGCGCGGCCCGCGTGTGGCGTCGGTGGGATCGGCGGATCGGTGTCCGCGCGGTGCGGCACGATGCCGGCCAGGTACGGCAGCGGCGTCACCTCCGGCGAGAAGTCCTGGTTCGGCTCGGCCGGCACGAACGCGTTCGGGCGCAGCGCCGCAACCGGCGAGAGCGTTCGTGGGGCGGGGCGTGCAGGCGATGGCGGCGAAGCGAGAACGTCGTCGATATCGACGAGCGAGTCCTCGTACTCCGGCGCGCGGAAGAAGTTGCCGGTCTCCTCGTAGAGCGCGCAGTCGACGAAGCCCTCGAGGGACTTGTCGGTCAGGTTCATCAGCGGATTCGCCGGGAGCACGAAGCTCGAGCCTGGCGTGCGGGTCTCGCTGGCGATCGGGTTCGTGAGATCGTCGCTGGCGGCGATCGGCTCGGGCACGTAGTCGCGCGGCGGCGGCGAATCGGCGAGTGCCGGGTTTGGCGCCTTCACGCTCGGCGTGGATGGACGCGGTGGCGGCGTGGCATCGGAGCGCGGGCGAGCCGAGCTCGGCGCGGGTGTCGCGTCGGTGCGGGCCGGT
>JAYVLW010000172.1:0-4294 GCA_043759315.1 Myxococcales bacterium | reverse complement strand
TGGCCCGACCGCAGGGGCCCCAGGACGCTATTCAGGGCGCTCGTCGGCCTCGACCTGCTCGCGCGCCGACTTGCATTCGAAGCACAGGGTCGTGACCGGGCGGGCCAGTAGCCGTTTGAAGCCGATCGGCTCGGCGCATTCCTCGCACTGGTCGATCTCGCCGGCCTCGAGCCGGGTCATCGCCTCGCGGATCTTGGTGACCAGGAAGCTCTCGCGATCGGCCAGCCGGAGCGCGGTCGAATAGACCTCCTCCTCGGTCGCCTCGTCCATCGAGTCCCTGCCGATGCGGTCGCGGTCGCGATCCATCGTGAACTCCATCGCCTTGTGGGCGTGGTCGCCCAGGCGGTTCAGATCCGCCTCGAGGATGCTCTTGAGCTGGTTGGTCTGATCCTGCGTCAGCATGATTTCAAGTCTACGAACCCCAGTGGTGGCGTCAACGGAGGATGGCTGTCCTCCGCAATCTCATTTGCTCGCACGACGTGCCCCCATGCCTCGCTGAGCGCTTGCGACCGGCCGCGACTCGTGGGTCGGCGCGTACGTCCGGATCTCACGGCATGCGCGCGGACACCTCGTCGGGGCTGTGGTTTCCCAGAACCTTCCCTTCGAATGCCGAAACCCGCGGCCCGGCGGGATGTCTCACTCCCACGAGCTTTCCCTCCAGGTTTCGGGTGTCTGTCTTACATGGGACTGACGAACCTTCGGAATGGATCGATACCTGGCGGCGTTCGTTTGACACAGACGTTTACGACGACCTGTCGAGAACCTCCGAGGAGCCCCCGTGACCACTGTGACCCGCTGGAAGCTCGCCTGTGCCCTGTTCGCTGGAATTGCCGGCGTCGCGACCATCTCCGCCCACCGTGGGGGGGGCCACGCGAACACGCCCGCGGCCTCGGTGAGCTCGTCACGGAGCGGTGGGCTCCCCAGCCACCTCAGGCGACCGCTCCGGGTGTCGGCGGAAGCCGCAGGGATCTCCAAGGCCGAGCTGGTGAACCAGGTCCTCTCGGCACGCAACGTCCGGGACATCCAGCTCGTCGCCGACAAGCTCGGCACCGTCGGCGATGACAGCACCGTCGACGCGCTCGCGCCGCTCCTGCGGGACGCCCGCCGTGGTGTCCCCGAGGCCGTGCTGGGCATCTACGGTCAGATCGGCACCGAACACGCGGTCGGGGAGCTCCTCTCGACCACCAGGGACGACCGGCCCGGCGTCCGGGGTGCTGCCATCGCCGCGCTGGGCGGCACCCAGAGCCAGAAGGCCGAGGAGCTGCTCGTCGAGGTCGCCCAGGCAAGCGGCGATCCGGCGCAGACCATCGCGATCAGCGCTCTTGGCTCGCTCGGTTCCGAGCGTTCGGTCGCCGTGCTCTCGCAGATCGCGAAGTCGGGCGACTACTCCACCGCGAGCACCGCGGTCTCCGCCCTGGGCCAGATCGACACGCCCACCGCACGGACCGCCGTCCGCACTTTGATCGATAGCCCGGATTCCCGCATCGCGGCCGCCGCCCTCGGCGCGCTCGACGCGATCGACGACACCATGCTCGGCCGCCTCACGGAGATCGTGAAGTCGGGAGACCCGCAGCTCGTCAACGCTGCCCTCGGCGCGCTCGGCAAGGCCGGCGAGGATGGCTTGACGGTGCTCCGCGAGGCGGCGCTCCACGGCGCGATGAACACGCGGTGGGCCGCGGTCAACGCCATCGGCGAGATCGGCGGCGACAAGGCGACGAAGATCCTCGGCGAGATCCTCAAGACCGGCGAGCGCCAGTCGGCCACGGCGGCGGCCGCTGCTCTCGCCCAGAACGGCGGCGCCGACGCGCGCGAGCTCCTCATCGAGGCCGCGCTCTCCGATCGTGCGCAGATCACCGGCGCACTCGCCCAGCTGGCGCAGATGGAAGGTGAGGACGTCGACCAGGCGCTCCTCTCGGTCATCAAGCAGGGCACGAGCGCAGATCGCCGCGCCGCGCTCCCGCGCCTCCTCAAGACCGGCAATCCCGACGCGCTCCGCCTCGCGATCGACCTCGCCTCCAAGGGCTCCCGCAACGAGCGGTACGAGGCGATGCGGATGCTCGCCGACGCTGGATCGGCCAAGGCGTTCGACGCGCTCGTCGACATCGCAGGCAAGACCCGCGGCAACACGCGCGTCAACGCGCTCGACCTGCTCGCGCAGTCGCGCCCGAGCGATCCGGCCGTTGCGCAGCTCCTGAGTGATTCGCTGTTCTCGGGGCGTCGCGACGAGGCGACCTACGCCGCGAGCGTGCTCGGCCGGATCGGCACGGAGGACGCGCGCACCGCGCTCGTCGCCGCACTCTCCGGCAAGGACAAGGATCTCGCGGCGGCTGCCGCGGGCGCGCTCGCGCAGGTCGGCCTGACCGATCAGGTGAAGTCCGCGCTCCTCGCCGCCGCGCAGACCAACCCCGCCGTCAAGATGCAGGTCATGCAGCAGCTGGTCAACGCGGGCGCCCCCGAGGGCATGCGCATCGCCGAGGAGATGATCGCGAGCAAGGACCCCGGCGCGGGCAGTCAGGCCGTGTGGGCGCTCGCCGGCCAGGGCACCGAGGAGGCGCGCCGCCTGATCGAGCGCGCGATCGACTCCAAGGATCCGTCGACCCGCATGGCCGCGATCTCGTCTCTCATCCAGAACCCCGACGACCGCTCGACCGACACGCTCCTGCGCCTCGCGCGCGACAGCGACGCGTCGGTGCGCGCGACGGCGCTGTCGACCCTCGGCCAGATCGGCTCGGAGCGTGCGCAGGCCGCGATCCTCGACGCCACACGCTACGGCAAGACCGAGGACCGGGTCGCCGCGATCTCTGGCCTGGCGAACATGGATGACCCGCGCGCGAGCCAGCAGCTCGCCTCGCTCATGAAGGACCGAGATCCCGCCATCGCCACCCAGGCGATCCAGATGTCCTACAACGGCGGCGCCGAGGTCGACACCTCGCTCACGCAGATCGTCACCGATCCCAACTCGACCGACGCCATGAAGGCGCTCGCCGCCCAGCAGCTTCGCACCCGCGGCACCGATCTCGACGACCGCACCGAAGCCGTGGTCACCAAGCTCGCGGGCGCCGCGAACCTCTACGGCGGCTACGGCTACGGCGGCGGCTACATGGGCGGCGGCGAGTACCTCGAGTAACCGCGCGCCGGCGCCGCGTCCGCTATGCTAGCGGTGCGTGAAGGTCTCAGCTCGCATCACGGTGGCGACGGCGGTGGTCGTCGCGTTGGCGTCCGCGACCTACGCGATCTTCGATCTGCGGGCGCGCGTCGCGGAGCGGCGTGGTGCGCTCGAGCGCGAAGCGCGCTCGGTCGCCGGGACCGTCCGCGCCTCGCTCGAGGCGCAGGCCGTCACCGATGCGCGCGAGGCCCGGTACCGGGCAGATCAGCTGCAGAAAGACCTCGACGACGTGGACAAGAAGCTCGAGGAGGTGCCGCCGGACGTCGCGCCGCCGCTGCCCCCCGCCGAGCGCGCCGCGCTGGTCAAGCAGCAGCTGGAGCTCCAGACCCGGCTCGCCATCGCGCGTGGCGCTGCCGGCCTGACGCGACCGCTCGACCAGGCGCTCGCGTACAAGCCCCCAGCGGACGCCCAGCTCCGCGACCTCACGCGCACCTCGGGATGGCGCGCCGTCGTGATCACGCGCGCGCGCGCCACCGACCCTCCAGGTGTCTACAGCGCGGCGCAGCTCCGGCGGCTGACGACGCTCCTCGATCTGCCGCAGCTCACGTTCACGGATGTCGAGGACGGCGCGTACTTCGTCGCCGTCCCCATCCGCACGATCCCGCTCCACGCGGAGGAGCAGACCACCGCGGCGATGCTCGAGATCAGCAAGCCCGCGGACTCGATCGAGGCCACCTCCGACGACCTCTCGAAGGCCATCATCCTCGTCGTACTGATCGTCCTCGTCACCACCGTGATGGTCGGCGCGCTCGCGAGTCGGTTCGTCAGCCGCCCGATCACGAAGCTCCTGCGCGGCATCGACGATGTCGCGAAGGGCGACCTCAGCCACGTCATCCTGTCGGAGCGAGACGACGAGATCGGCGCGATCGCCACCCGGTTCAACGAGATGACCTACTCCCTGCGTGAATCGCGGGCCGAGACGCAGCGTCAGAACGACGAGAAGATTCACCTCGAGCAGCGGCTCGGCCAGACCGAGAAGCTCGCGACCATCGGCCAGCTCGCCGCCGAGATCGCCCACGAGGTCGGCACGCCGCTCAACGTGATCGCGGGCCGCGCACGCTCGATCCAGAAGAAGTCGAAGGATCCGGAGGCCGTCGAGAAGAACGCCGAGATCGTCGCGGAACAGAC
>JAYVLW010000171.1:0-12308 GCA_043759315.1 Myxococcales bacterium | reverse complement strand
GCCCGGCGGGCTCACCCTCGCGGCGAAGCCGGTCAAGGGCATCGTATCGCCCGGCATGCTGTGCGCGGAGGACGAGCTCGGGCTCGGCGACGATCACGCAGGCATCATCGTGCTGCCCGAGGACGATCACACCGCGCTCGGCGCCAGCGCGCAGCAGGCGCTCGGCCTCGATGACTGGATGCTCGAGGTCAACGCGCCCGCGAACCGCGGCGACGTGCTCGGCCACCTCGGCGTCGCGCGCGAGCTGGTCGCCGTGCTGCGCGGCAGGCTCGTGCCCCCCGACGTCGACCTGTCGGCGTTCACGGGCGGCCGCGCACCCGCCGTGGAGATCGCGATCGAGGATCCCGATGCGTGCCCGCGGTACATCGCGCGGATGATCGAAGGCGTCACCGTGGGCCGCGGGACCAGCGCGCTCGCGCGCCGGATCGCGCAGCGGCTGCGCGGCGTGGGCGTGCGGTCGATCTCGAACCTCGTCGACGTCACCAACTACGTGATGTTCGAGCTCGGCCAGCCGCTCCACGCGTTCGATGCAGACACCTTGACCTCCGGCGTGGTCGGCATCTCGCACGCGAAGGACAGCGAGGCGTTCATCACACTCGATAACGTGAAGCGCACGCTGATCCCCGGCGATCTGATGATCCGCGATGGAGCGAAGGGCATCGCCCTCGCCGGCGTGATGGGCGGTCTCGACACCGAGGTCACCGACAAGACCACGCGCGTGCTCCTCGAGAGCGCGAGCTTCAAGCCGATCCTGATCCGCAAGACCGCGCGCCGGCTCGGCCTCCACTCCGAGGCCTCGCACCGGTTCGAGCGCGGCGTGGATCCCGAGCTCGCGGCGATGGCATCGGCGCGCGCGAGCCGGCTGCTCTGCCAGGTCGGCGGCGGCACGGTGAGCGAGCCCGTCGACGCATACCCCCAGCGCCGGACGCCGCCGACCTTGCCGGTGCGGATGGCGCGCGTGCGCATGGTCTCGGGGGTCGCGCTCGAGACCTCGACCTGCCGCGATGCGCTCGAGCGCCTCGGCTGCACGGTGACCGCGGGCACCGGCGAGGTGCTCGACGTGACGCCGCCGTCGTCGCGGTCCGACATCGCGCGCGAGATCGACGTCATCGAGGAGATCCTCCGCATCGTCGGCTACGAGCAGGTGCCTTCCAGCATGCCGGTCTTGCGCCAGGCGCCGGGTGTACGGCCGATCGATCGCGGGGATGCGGCGCGGCTCGCGCTCGCACACGCCGGCCTCGACGAGGCGATCACGTACGCGTTCCAGTCAGCGGACCGCTGCGGTGCGCTCGCGGTGCCGGCGACGGATCGCCGTGCGCAGCCGATCGCGCTCCGTAACCCGATGAGCCTCGATCAGGCGGTGATGCGCACGTCGTTGTTGCCGAACCTGCTCACGGCGGTCGCGCGCAACGCGAGCCACGGGCGGCACGACGTGAGCATCTTCGAGGTCGGCAGCGTGTTCCTGCGCAAGGGCGAGGGCATGTCCGAGCGCCCGATCCACGAGCTCGCCGACGAGCCCACGTGGGCGGCGTGCGTGCTGGCAGGCGCGCGGCCCGGCCAGATCGGCGCGGGCTCGCCGTGGGACGTGTTCGATGCGAAGGGCTTCGCGCAGGTCGCGATCCGCGCGGTCGCCGGCGGCGTCGAGATCAAGGCGCGTGCCACGCAAGCGGTGCCGTATCTGCATCCGGGCGTGGCAGGCGAGCTGGTCGTCGGCGGCACCGTCGTCGGCTGGTTCGGCGAGGTCCACCCGGAGGTGCGCAAGCGCCTCGGCGTGGAGCCGCCGGTCTTCGCGTTCGACCTGGACCTGACGAAGCTGCCGCTCGCGACGCCGTCCCAGATGCGGCCGATCGCGAAGTTCCCGGGCTCGACGCGCGACGTGTCGCTGCTGCTCGGCGCGGGCATCCCGGCGTCGCGCATCGAGGACGTGATCGCCGCCGTCGGCGAGCCGCTGGTCACGACCGTGCACCTGCTCGAGGACTACCGCGACGCGAAGCTCGGCGACGGCATGAAGAGCATGCTGTGGTCGATCCTGTACCGCGCACCGGATCGCACGCTCACCGATGTCGAGGTCGACAAGGCGCACGAGGCGATCGTCGGACGGCTCGTCGAGAACCTTCCGGCGCAGCGGCGGTGACGCGCGACAACCGCTCCGCGGAAGTCGCGTCCGTGTTCCCGAACGCTGTACGCTGATCGTCAACGTATGGCGTTTCCGTTCGGTCGCTGGGTGATGATCGATCGACTCCCCGAGGAGCCGGTCGTCGCGTTCGTGTACCTCGATCAACACGCGGGTCCGTCGGCGAAGGGTGGGCTCGAGAGTGAGTCGCGCCAGCTCGCGACGATGCCTTCGCGCACGATCCGGCTGTCGCCGCAGACGAACCTCCGCGAGCTCACCGACGAGGAGGTGGCCGCGCGCAAGCTCCCCGCGACCCCGAGCTGGCTCGCCACGTTCGGACCGCAACCGGCGGCCACCGCGCCGTGGCGCGTGGATCCCCACCTCGCGGGCAAGTTCCACGTGCAGTTCCCCGACGACATCCAGGTCCTCGTGCACGACGGCGATCCGCGCCGCATGCGCCGCGGCCCCGAGCTGTGCTGGGTGCGCGTGCAGCGGCTCGACCGTGCGCCGACGCGCCAGGTCACGGCCGCGATCGAGAAGAGCAACACGGTCTACGTCGGTGAGCTGTTGAACAGTCCGCACACGCTGCAGAGCGTGAACAAGGGCGATCGGATCAAGCTGCTCAGCGTTGCCGGCATGCCGCATCCGCTCCACGTCACCGAGGACTACCTGCGCGAGCGGCTCGAGTGGCAGATCACGCCGTGCGACAAGTGCGGCGCGAGCGAGTGCTTCGATCCGCCGAGCGTGATGGCCCAGGTGCGGTTTCCGGACGCCCCGGCGGACTCCGTGATCCAGGCCTTCACCTCGTTCTGCGCGAACCCGAACTGCGGCGGCCAGCAGCAACTCCGACGGCTCGACGCGTAAGGGCTTGTAATTCCGTGGTTCGGGCAGGCGCGACTGTGGGTGACGCGCTCCGTCTGAACCTGAGTGACCCACCTTAGACTCCTCCCTCTTCACCTGTTCTCGTTCGCGGCCCTGGCCGCGTTCTCCGCCTGCGCGACGACCGACGGCACCGACGACGCAGATCAGCTCGACGACATCGAGGGCGATGCCACCGCCGCGGTCGCCGACGATGATCTGAACGGCCTGTGGGCCGGCACGATCGACGGCGTCGCACTCTCCGACGACGTCGTGATCGATAGCTGGTCCGCCGTCGGCGTGCGCGTGCACGTCGGCGCGAACGTGTACCAGCTCACGCGCACCGGTGACCAGCTGAGCTCCGCGCAGGGCTCGCTCGCGATCGATGCGAACAACACCACCGTGAAGGACGACGCGCTCGTCGGCACGCTCGGAGGCAAGGCGCTCGACCTTCACCGCGACACCGCGATCAAGCCGACGATCACGCTGGCGTTCCCGGGAGACCGGCCGTTCCGCGCGTTCCTCGAGGACACCATCACGCCGGCCGCGCAGCGGGATCGCGAGGGCTACAAGAAGTACGACAAGGTCACGGTCGGTGCGTTCCTCAAGAGCTGCGAGCTCTACAAGCACGCCTCGTGGGTCAACAAGTACATGAAGGGCGCGACCATCTCGGAGCGCTACCAGAACTTCGGCAAGATCATCGCCGCGGTCAACACGGTCAGCTCTACGCCCCGTCGCCTGACCAAGGAGTACAGGTTCTACAACGCGGTCTCGCAGAACCTGAAGGATCCGAGCCTCGGCGGCCTCGCGCTATCGACGTTCGGCATGTACTTCTCGGCGGGCGCCGGCAGCTCGCTGCGCATGCCGCTGACCTCCGATTCGATCGCGTACTTCATCACCGACAAGCCGTCGCGCGCCGAGAGGATCGGCGTGGTCGCGATGGATACGCCCACGCACGGTCCGCTCGCGAGCACGTTCGGTCGCCAGCTGCTCGACCTCGGCGCGATGCCGGCCGCCGACACGGCGATCTACGTGCGCGCGATGATGGAGCTGCTTGCGAAGTCCTCGAATGCGAGCGCGTCGCAGCTCTCTGGCGTCGGGCGCTCGGCGCTCACCGACTGGTACGCGGTGATGGCGATCGAGGACTACCGTGGGATGTCGTTCGGGTTCCCGAGCCTCGGCTGGGGCTACAACATGACGAACGTCCAGTTCTTCGGGCTCGTCGCGCGGTCGCTCGGCAACCAGGTCATCGTCGGCAGCGAGCTGCGCCCGGGCGAGGCGTCGTACGCCGACGTGCTCAACAACGGCAACGACATGCAGGAGTACGCGGACATGTCGCGCCTCAAGGTGCTGGCGACGAACTATCTCAAGGCGAAGCACCCCGAGCTGATCGCTGGCCTCAAGGATGCGTTCGTCGGCATCGTCCCCGACTCGGCGCTCGATAACCGCGCCCGCACCGACATCTTCCACTACGTCGCCGCGCAGCTCTACGACACCGCGGGGCGGAGCAAGAACCTCCGCGGTGCGCAGGCGGATCGCGCCGTCGCCGCCGTGTCGGCGCTGGTGACCACACTCGCCGCCGAGGCACCGCAGTTCGAGACGTACATCCTCGCGCAGGGCTACACGAAGAGCACCGTCCCGGCTCCGAAGTCGACGGGCTTCTAGTCATGAAGGCCCTCGCAGCACTCCTCGCTCTTGGCGCGTGCATCGAGCCCGTGGCCGACGCGACCACCGACCTCGATCAGGGCGTCAGCGGCGTCGCCGACATCGTGATCAACGAGTTCACCGGTGGCGCGAGCGGCAAGATCGAGCTCTACAACGCGACCACCACGCCGATCAGCCTCGCGGGCTGGCAGGTCGATGACATCGTCAATGGCGGCACCGCACCGAAGAAGCTCGCCGGCACCCTCGCGCCGGGCGCGTTGCTGGTGGTGACCTACGGCGGCATCAACACGGCATCCGCGGATCGCGTACGGGTCGTCGATGCGCAGGGCGTCGAGCACGATGCGCACGACAACTTCTATGCGGGTGCATCGATCGCGGGAAAGTGTTTCGGACGCAGCTACGACGGCGGTGAGTGGGCGAGCGCGGCGATGACGTGTGGTATCGGCGCGACGAACGGCGCTCCGCCGGCCACGGGCATCGAGATCATCACGATGCCCCGCCGCGACCGCGTGCTGCTCCAGGGCGTGGTGGTGCTGCCCGATCGCGCGTTCCAGGGCGAGGTGCTCGTCGAGGGCGACACGATCACGTGCGTGGGAACCTCGTGCGGGATGCTCGATGCCGCCGTGGTGCGGACGAACGGGCTCATCCTTCCCGGCTTGATCGACGCGCACAACCACATCCTGTTCGACGTGTTCGACGAGACCCACTGGTCGCCGAGCCATGTCTACGCGAACCACAACCAGTGGACGAACGAGGCGAAGTACAAGGCGCTCGTCGACGCCAAGCAGTACTTGAACGGCGAGTCGGGCCCGGGCGGTGTGTCGCTGGGCTGCGAGCTCGACAAGTACGGCGAGCTCAAGGCGCTCGTCGCGGGCACCACCTCGGTGCAGGGCTCGGCGAACCCGTCCGACAAGGCGTGCTTCGCGGGGCTCGCGCGGACGATCGATCAGAGCAGCAATGGCCTCGGCGTGGATCGCATGCAGACGGCGACGTTGTTTCCGTCGCCCGCGTCGGCGAGCTCGGTGTGCGCGAACTTCGAGACGGGCAAGACGGATGCGTACGTGATCCACATCGGCGAGGGCGTCGATGCCACCTCGCGCGACGAGCTCGCGCACCTCGGCTCGGCCTCGCCAACGCCGGGCTGCCTGTACTCACCGCACACGACGATCGTCCACGGCACGGCGTTCGGCGATGCGGAGATGACCACGCTCGCGCAGCACGGCATGAGCCTCGTGTGGTCACCGCGCTCGAACGTGTTCCTCTACGGGGGTGGCACCGACTTCACGAAGACCGCGGACGTTCCCCTCGCGCTCTCGAAGGGGATCAACGTCGCGCTCGCGCCGGACTGGTCGATCGGCGGCAGCCAGAACCTTCTGGACGAGCTGCGGTTCGCGGATCGCCTCGACAACGCCGAGTGGGGCGATCAGCTGACGCCGCAGATGCTGTTCCAGATGGCGACCATCAACGCGGCCCGCGCGCTCGGCGTCGACGACGTGCTCGGCTCGATCGCCGTCGGCAAGAAGGCCGATCTCGTCGTCATCCCGGGGGACCTCGCGAACCCGTATGGCGCGCTCCTCGCGGCCAAGCCGACCGACGTTCGCCTCGTCATGGTCGGCGGCGTGGCGCTCTATGGCGATGCGGCCGTGGCGCCGCTGGGTCCGCCGAGCCCGGGCTGCGAGACCGTCGACATCTGCAGCGCGCAGAAGTTCGCGTGCGTCGCCCAGGCGAATGGCACGGCGAGCAACAAGCTTGGCCAGAGCTTCGCGGACATCCGCTCGACCTTGTCATCGGCGCTCGCGGCCTACGACGCGCAGAACGTCAGCCCGTATGACTTCTCGCCGATCACGCCGCTCGTGCGCTGCTCAGCGCAGTAGGTGCTCCCAGCTCCATGCGCCATCCGGGGTGGTGAGCCGGAGCGCATCATCGACCATCAACGGCGATAGCGTCCCGCGTTCAACGAGCTGCGCGACGCTGTCGATGAACGCGCCGAAGCTCCTGCCGATCACCTCGAAGTCGCACTCGGTGACCGACGTGATCAGCTGACCTTCGGTGCCGGCGGGGCCCGGAATGAGATCGATCAGCGTGTTATCGCCATCGAGGAGCTCCCAGCCGCCGATCGTCAACCGCCGCGGGTGGAACACGAACGGGCGGACCAGCTCGTCGTCCTCGCCGGAGGCGGCGTCGTAGTCGTCGCTATCGAGGTCGAAGCCGCGCTCGTGGGTCCACTGCTCGATCACCCGGTCGTGCGAGATCAGCCAGCCGCCGCGCGGCAGGATCGACAGCCCGGTCGGCTCCTGGCCGTCCGCGACCGAGAGCCAGGCGCGATAGGTGGGGGGCAGCTTGTGGCCCACCATCACCTCGGTGGCCACCAGATCGGTCTCGGTGGCGGGCCGGCGGAGCGCCAGCTCGGCCGCGACCGGGCCCAGCGCACGCACGAGCCGGGTCCACGCCTCCATGGGCGGTCACCGTACTCCGGCGTTGGCCCAATCGTCCATTGGGCCAAGCCGGGATCGATAGGCATTTCGAGGTGTTAGTTGCGGGATGCTCCCCCTCTCGGGTAGCCTGCTGGGACCATGGCACGCATGACGAAGGCGGACATCATCGAGGCGGTCTACGAGAAGGTGGGCGGGTTCTCGAAGAAAGAGGCAGCGGAGATCGTCGAGACAGTGTTCAACGTCGTCAAGGAGACGCTCGAGCGCGGCGAGAAGATCAAGATCAGCGGGTTCGGCAACTTCGTGGTCCGCGACAAGAAGGACCGGATGGGCCGCGATCCACAGCGCGCGGTGCCGATCCTGATCCCCGCGCGTCGCGTGCTCACGTTCAAGCCCAGCCAGGTGCTGAAGAACATCCTC
This sequence comes from Myxococcales bacterium, assembly GCA_043759315.1. Classification (GTDB taxonomy): domain Bacteria; phylum Myxococcota_A; class Polyangia; order Haliangiales; family Haliangiaceae; genus JABFXX01. The sequence continues at coordinate 4,820 of JAYVLW010000171.1, read as the reverse complement.
AACGGGCTTCCGCCGGTCTAGTTGGGTCCAGTTGATTCGCGGGGGTGGTTGCCTCCAGCGGCGGGATGAAGTAACCAACCCCCACTGAAAAACGAGGCGTAGCGCAGCCTGGTAGCGCACCAGACTGGGGGTCTGGGGGTCGCAGGTTCGAATCCTGTCGCCTCGACCAGTTCCGGCCGATCGCCCCCAGCGATCGGCCAATTTCTTATATGCGTCCCCTGGTCCTCTGCTCGAACGACGACGGCATCGAGGCACCCCACCTGGAGGCGCTCGCCGCGCGGATCGAGGCGTTCGCCGACGTCCTCGTCGTCGCTCCGGAGCGCCAGCGCTCGGCGGCATCGCACGCGATCACGCTGCACAAGCCGCTGCGCCTCACCGAGGTGCGGCCCCGGCGGTTCTCGCTCTCGGGCACGCCCGTCGACTGCGTGTACCTGGCGATCATGAAGCTGTGCGATCGGAAGCCCGATGTCGTGGTCTCCGGGGTCAACGACGGCTTCAACCTCGGCTCGGATGTCTTCTACTCGGGCACGGTCGCCGCGGCCGTCGAGGGGGCGCTGCGCGGCGCCGCGGGGATCGCGTGCTCGCTCGCCCCGAGAGCGCCGCACACCGATGCGGCGATCGAGTTCGCGGCCGCGGTCGTGCGCTCCGCCGTCGCCGAACCGATGCCCCGCGGCACCGTGCTCAACGTCAACCTGGCGGGCAATGGCACCGATCAGTACCAGTGGACCACGCTCGGGCGCCGGCTCTACGAGGACGACGTCGCCGAGCGCACGGATCCGCGCGGCCGGCCGTACTACTGGGTCGGCGGCGGGCCCGCGGGCCACGACGACGTCGAGGGCACCGACTGCGTGGCGATCGCGAAGGGCTGGAACAGCATCACGCCGATGCACCTCGATCTGACCGATCGCGGGCGGATCGCCACGCCGCCGTGGGCCCTCGAAGGGTTTCGCGTGGTGGTAGGCTCCGCGGGATGAAGCGGGTGATCTCCCTCGTCCTGGTGACGATCGTCGCGTGCGCATGTCCGAGCAAGGCCACGAAGACCGGCGGGGGCAGCGGATCCGGATCGGGCTCTGGGGTCGCGGAGGTGCCGCCTGCAACCGGGGGGTGCGATGGGGCGAAGGCGAAGGTCGAGTCGCTGTATCGCGCCGAGGCGCAAGCAAAAGAGCCGAAGCGCGTTGAAGACGCAGTGGCCGACAACACGGCGATGGTGATGGCGGAGTGCGCGAAGGCGCCCGCGAAGGTGAGCGCGTGTATCGCCGGCGTGGCGACGCTCAAGGATCTCGAGACCACGTGCCTCCCGCAGCTCGACGACGAGGGCTCCGAGGGCGACACGCTCAAGCACTAAGCAACCTGCTGGCAAAGGACGTGTCCCGATGGTGATGAGGAGCTTTGTCGCGGTCGCCATCCTGGGTGCTCTCGGGGCCTGCGGTGCCAAGCAGACGCCGAAGGGCGGCGAGGGCAGTGGAGATCCGGTCGGTGTGGTGACGGATACGCGCTCGCCGCTGGAGAAGCGTCGGGACACGGCGTGCGACGGCCTCGCGCCGCGACTCACGCAGTGCGCGGTGGACGACGCGAAGGCAGATCAGGCCGCTGGCAAGATCAGCAAGGCCGAGCTCGACAAGGACACCGCGCCCGACATCCTGCGCAAGAACACCGAAGAGGCGAAGAAGGCGTGCAAGGTGCCGCTGTCATCGCGGCAGGTTCGCGTGCTCGAGGTCTGCATGAAGGAGGAGTCGGAGTGCGGCCCTCTGCAGGACTGCCTGGGGCATCTGAACGACGCCGGCGCGAAGTAGCGCAGATCTCCGTGCTCAGCCCTCACTGTCGCGAGCCCGGCGACGTGCGTCTTCTTCCTCGACGCGGATCATCAGGTGGATCTCGGTGCCGGGCAGGGGCAGCGGGCAGAACCACAGCGTGAGCTCGAGCGCGGGCTTGTTGTCGCCGCGATAGACGCGGGCTCGTCGCTCGCAGGGCTTGCCGTCGACGTGCGCGGCACGCAGCGCGCGCATCAGCCCGGGAACCACGCTGTTGAGCGTGGTCTCCGAGACGTTGAGACCGTCGACGCCCTCGTCCTGACCGAGCAGGCGGCACATCGCCTTGTTCGCGAACTCGATGCGGCCGTCGATGGAGAGGAGCGCCTGAGGAACGCGAGACCTGTCGAACGCGGCGATCACCGTGGCCTCGCGCGGACTCTCGGGCTTGATGGTCCCGCTCGCGCGGCGGCGACGGCCCATGTCGAGCATGTCCATCACCGTGTTGAGCTCGTAGCGGAACGCGGCGGCGGAGCCGTGTCGGTGCGAGGGGTCCTTCGCCATCGCGCGGAGGATCAGCGCCTCGAGCGCCTCGTCCATGTCGTCGCCGCGGCGCATCGAAGGCGGCTCCGGTGGCTGGTTGATATGCGCCATCAGGATCTCGACGACGTTGCCGTCGAACGGCAGCGAGCCGGTGAGCATCAGGTAGCCGAGGACGCCGAGCGCATAGACATCGGCGGCGACGCTCGGCGGCCCGCCGGCGGCGCGCTCCGGAGCGAGGTAGTGCGGGCTGCCGCTGACCTCCTCCTCGTCCTCGCCGCCGGGCCGGCGCGCGAGGCCGAAGTCGAGGAGCCGCGCGACGCGACGGCGACGGGCGCCATGGCTCGTCGAATCATTCTCGCCGGTGAGCATGATGTTGTCGGCCTTCACATCGCCGTGGACGATGCCGCGACGATGGATGTGATCGAGCGCGTCGGCGATCTGACCGAGGATGTCGCACGCACGCCGCACCGACATCGGTGCGGCGCCCTCGTTGATGAGCGGCTCGCCCTCGACGAGCTCCATCACCATGTACGCGCCGAAGTGCGAGTCCTCGCCGAAGTCGACGACGGAAACGATGTTCGGGTGGCTGATCTCGCTCGCGAGCTTCGCCTCCTCGTTGAACCGCGCGCGGGCCGCGGTATCGAGGGCGAACGCGGGCGAGATGAGCTTCAGGGCGAACGCTTTGCCGAGCTGAAGATGACGGGCCCGGTAGACCTGGCCCATCCCACCCTCGCCAAGGCGCCCGTCGAGCGCGTAACGCCCTCCGACAGTGGCGTCATCTCCCATACCGTTCAGAGTAGAACAGTCGGCCGGGCCTCACCGATAACTTCGGGGATAGTTTCGGCCATGTCCTGCCCGAAGGTCGGACCAGTCGCTGCCTACCGGTACGCGGTCCACATCTGCTGCATGCGCGAGTTCTGCCCGTTGCTGAACGTGTCCATGCAGGAGTCATCCGTGTAGTCCATGAAGTTCGTGATCGGGTCGAGGCCCGGGAACTTCGTGCCGACGCACGTATCGCGGCCCGTCGGGCATCCGAACGCAGCCGACTTCTCGGCCGGCGTATCGGAGACGCCATCGCCACCGCTCGCCTGGCGAGCGCAGCCGCCCTGGAACGTGTGATAGAGCCCCATCCAGTGGCCGACCTCGTGGGTCGCCGTGTCGCCGAGGTTGTACGGCGCTGCGGTGCCACCCGGGAGCGAGGAGAACAGCACGACGACGCCGTCCATGCTCGGCTGGCTCGCGTAGCTCGACGGGAACGTCGCCCACCCGAGCAAGCCGCCGCCCATGTTGTTGGTGTAGACGTTGAGCGCGTTCGAGCCGCCCTGGCGCAGCGCGGACTTCATCTGCGACTCGCAGGTCCCTCCGGCGCAGCCGTACCAGCTGTCGTTGTTCGTGTCGTCGGTCGCCGTCAGCGCGAAGGAGAAGCCCGACGACGCGTATGCGTTGTTGAGGATCGTGAGCTGACTCGAGATCTGCGCCGCACTCACGGCGCCGCCGGTGCCGTTCGCCGCGTGGATGCGGTGCACGTAGACCGGAATCACATGGGAGGCGGTGATGCTCGCCGTGTCGGCGAACAGCGCGAGACGAGCCTCGACGGCGTCGCGCTCGGCGGCGGGCAGATCCGCGGTCGCGCATCCACGATGCACGGTGCTGGCCCCCGCCTCCTGCACGCCCGGCTGTTCCTGCGTGTTGATCGTCGTATCGGTGTCGTCGGCACAGGCGACGAGTGACGTTCCCAGAGTAGCTGCCAGAATCCAGAGCTTCTTCTGCATGGAGCCTCCCAGTGTGCGCGCAGCGTAGATCAGCGACGATGTAGGGGCGCTAGCCCCAATCCTCTGTCGTTTGCTGACTGTTTCAGCGAGCTTGCCCACGCATGACAGTGAAGCATCCGTCACAGCTATCCTGACGCCATGCGGCAGAGCGCTCTGGCCATCGCGATTCTCGTGAGCACGAACCGGGTGCATGCGGAGCCCGATCGCGAGCGCACGCGAGCTGTGATGCTCGACTACTTTGCGAAGGAGAAACGCGGCGGTCTGCTCCTCGTCGGGATGGGAGCGGGCGGTCTGACAGCGGGGGGCTTGCTCTACTTGCGTGGCAGCTCCGATCTCACGAAGGGCATGAGCTATCCCCTGTTGGGCCTCGGCGTGGCGCACGTCGCGGCGGGGATCTTCGTCCACGTCGCATCCGATCGCCGGGTCGAAGATTTCTCGAAAACGATCGCGACCGATCCGCAAGCATTCACCACCGCGGAGCGGACGCGGATGAAGGGCGTGTCGACCACCTTCACGGCGCTGAAGATCGTGGAGGTGGTGCTGATCGCCTGTGGGCTGACCACCGCGTACTTTGCTCACCGGAGCGATCGCAAGACGCTCGAGGGCGTGGGCTACGGCGTGGCGATCGAGGCAGGCCTGACGCTCGGCTTCGACATCCTCGCGTCACGGCGCGCGTACGACTATCGCAATGACCTCGCGGCCGTGGACACGCCGAGTGGCACCGCGCTCGTGCTCACGCATGGCGGCGTGTTCTAGC
>JAYVLW010000170.1:0-4558 GCA_043759315.1 Myxococcales bacterium | reverse complement strand
AGCTCGCCCGTGTTCACGGACGACGACAAGCTCCGTCTCGCGCGTGCCCCCGCGCACGTTCATGCACATCACGTCGCGGCGGGGCACTGGCTGCACATCGAGGCGCCGGCCGCGGTGGTGGAGTTGCTCGCGCAGCACCTCGCGTGAGCTGGGGACAGCTGTCCCCGGCAGAATCATCTCGCCGATCGCAACGCGCGGGCGCTACAGTGTGTCCTCGTCCCGTGGCGGCGCGTGTGATCATCTCGGTGCTCGCGCTGGCGGCCCTCGCCGCTCCAGCAGCCGCGCAGCCGGCGTTCGGGTGGCGCGCACCGACGAGCTGCCCGCGCGCCGACGAGGTCCGCGCACGCGTCGAGCGGCGGCTCGGTGGCCCGATCGATGGCGTGGTCCACGGGATCGAGATCGAGATCACGCGAGATGGCACCGGCTACGTCGCGCAGATCGATGCGCGCGCGCTGACCGTGGCGAACGACGTGCGCACCCTGCGCAGCGCGAAGTGCGCCGAGCTCGCCGATGCGATCGCGGTGATCGTCGCGCGGCTGGCGACCGAGGCCCGCAAGACCGAGCCCGCACGGACCCCGACCACCGAGCCGCAGATGCTCGATGCGGCGCCGACGGCGGTCAGCGTCGTCGAGGGGGCCGGTCCCGACGAGGAACGCGAGGTCCAGATCGTCCGGATCCTCCCGGTGCCCGTCCCGCATCGGCGCTGGGGCGGCGGTGTGCGTGCGCTCGCGCTCTCGGGGATCGGCGCCCTGCCGCGGATCAACATCGGCGGCGAGCTCGCCGGTTACGTGCGCCGCGACGACTATTTCGGCGAGCTCGCCCTCTCGCGCTGGGTGCCGCAGTCGGCGCGCCTCGATCCCGGCGCGCCGGCCCGCGTCGACGTCAGCCTCGATGTGGTCGCGCTGCGCGGCGGCTGGGGGCCGGGGCACCTACCGATCCGCGCGTGGCTGTTGACCGAGATCGGTCGGATGCAGGGGGAGGGGCTCGCGGTCCTCGAGCCGCGGGTCGGGACCAGCCGGTGGATCGCTGTCGGCGGCGGGTTCGGCGTGGCCTGGCCGATGGCGCCGCGGGTCCGCCTCGTCGGCACCTTCGAGGTCGCCGTGCCGCTCCAGCGGACCACGTTCATGCTGCAGAACGGCGCGGATCTCTACGAACCTGCGGCCGTTGCTGCCCGCTGCGCCCTCGGTCTCGAGCTCGGCTGGCGATGAGCCGATTTCGTGACGGATCCGCCGGGGTGGTCGCACTAACCGGCCAGATACCCGCGATGGCCCCCGCGATGGCACATGCCCTGGACCCGACGGAGGAGATCGAGCGCATCGATCCCGTGCTGTCCTTCGACGACGTCTACAGCGCCCACATCGCCTACGTCTGGCGCGTGCTCCGCACGTTCGGCGTGGCCGAGGCGCAGGTCGAGGATGCCGCGCAGGACGTGTTCGTCGTGGTCCACCGCCGGCTCGGCGAGTGGGAGGGCAGGGCGGCGATCACCACCTGGCTGTTCGCGATCGCGCGCCGTGTGGCGAGCGCCCATCGGCGCAAGACCACCGGCGACCGCACCGAGGAGCTCTCCGAGGACCTCGCCGGCGGCACGGACACCTTCGCCGCGATGTCGCGCGCACAGGCCGCGGCCACCGTGATGGCGATCCTCGAGCGCATGGACGAGGACAAGCGGATCGTGTTCGCGCTCGTCGAGCTCGAGCAGCTCAGCGTGCCCGAGGTCTCACGCATGCTGGACCTCAACCTCAACACCACCTACTCGCGGCTGCGCCTCGCGCGCGCCGCCTTCGAAGCCGCGGTGAAGCAGGTGAAGCCATGATCGACCAGGGCGGAGAACAGCTCGGCTCCGCGGCGCGCGCGCTGCTCGACGCCGCACGCGAGGGCCTCGGCCCGGATGCCGCCGCGGTGAGCCGCGTGCGCGCGAAGGTCGGCGCGGCCGCCGGCACGGGCGCCGCCACCGCGATCGCGATCAAGCTCGGGATCGTGGGCGTGGTCGCCGCGCTCGCGATCGGCGCCGGGCTCTACAGCTCGCGCGATCACGCCGCGGAGACCCCGGCGATCGAGCTGCCGAGCGCGCGCAGCGAGGCTTCGCCGCCCGTGGTGCGGCCGAGCGCCGCCGCCGTCGCCGAACCCGCGCCGATCGAGATGGCGCCGCAGTCCGCACAGCGCGCGCGTCCGGTCGTCGAGGCCGACGGCAACATCGCGCCGGTCGATCTGGCGCGCGAGGTCGAGATCATCGATCTCGCGATGGCCGCATTGAGCCGCGGTGACGCCGCTGCTGCGCTCGTCGCGATCCATACCCATGCCCGCGAGACCCGCGGCGCGGGCCAGCTCGCCGAGGACGCCGCCGCGATCGAGATCGAGGCGCTGTGCCGGCTCCACGATCCATCCACCGCCGCGAAGCTCGATCGCTTCGACGCCTCCTACCCGCGCTCCGCCCAGCGGTCGCGCCTCACCACGGTGTGCCGATGACCAAGCATCTCCTCCTTGCCTCTCTGCTCCTGGGCGCGTGCCACAGCACGAGCGTCGTCGGCGGCCTCCAGGAGGTCGCGGCGATGCGATCGATCCCGAACCGCGAGCTCGACCTCCTGTTCGTGATCGACGACTCGGCGTCCACCGCCGACAAGCAGGTCCGCCTCGCCGCGGCGTTCCCGCGGATGATGGACGTGCTCGCCCAGATCGACGGCGGTCTCCCGAACCTCCACATCGGCGTGGTCACCTCGGACATGGGCACCAGCAGCTCCGGCACCGCACCGGGGCCGGCCGTCGGTCAGCTCGGCGCCGGCGGGTGCGCGGGCTTCGGCAAGGACGGCGTCCTGCGCAAGACCCCCGCGATGACCGAGGTGTTCCTGTCCGACGTGGCCGCGTCCGATGGCACGCGGATCAGGAACTACACCGGCGAGCTGCGCGACGCGTTCGGGGACCTCGCGCGCGTCGGCGACACCGGCTGCGGATTCGAGCAACACCTGTCCGCGATGAAGCGCGCGCTCGGAAATCCGGTCAACGCCGGCTTCCTGCGCCCGTCCGCGAACCTCGCCGTCGTGATCGTCGCCGACGAGGACGATTGCTCGCTGTCCTCGTCCGCGATGCTCGGGCCCGAGAACGCCGCGCTCGGCGCGCTCCAATCGTTCCGCTGCTTCCGGTTCGGCGTCGAATGCTCCCAGGACACGAACACCGTCGGCGACAAGACGCACTGCCAGGCCGCCGCCGACACCACCTTCGTCGAAGGACTCGACCCGTTCGTCGACGCATTGCTCGCGGCGAAGTCCGATCCGCGGATGCTGATGACCGCCGCGGTCGTGGGTGATCCCACCTCCGTCGCGGTCACGCTCGCCCCTCCACCCGGCGGCGGCACCGCCGTGCCGCAGCTCGCGCACTCGTGCACGTTCACCACACCCGAGGGCACCGACGTCGCCGATCCGGCGATCCGGATCGCCGGCTTTCTCGAAGCGTTCCCCGGCCGCAACGCCCTCACCTCGATCTGCAGCGACGATCTCGCGAACCCGTTGCAGATGATCGGCCAGTCCGCGGCCCGCATGATGGGTGGCGCGTGCCTCGACACCGCGGTCCTCGCCGACGCCTCCTCCGAGGCGGGCGTCCAGCCCTCGTGCGAGGTCGCCGACATCCGTGACAGCGCGCCCGATGCCGCCACGCTCCTTCCGCTGTGCTCCTCCGGATCGCCCGATTGCTACGAGATCGTCGCGGATCCGGCCGCGTGCCCGGCATCGAGCGATCACCTGCGCGTTCGCATCCATCGCGCGGCCACCGTCGCCCTCGACTCGTGGACCTACGTCCGTTGTCAGCTCGCGCCGTAGCCCTCGCGCTCCTCCTCGGCGCGTGCGGGGACGACCTGCCGTCGACGTACGCCGATCCGGCGAGCATCGAGGTGGTGTCGATGCCGATGACGGGGGGCAAGGCCCTCGACCTTCTGTTTGTCATCGATGACTCCGCCGGCGTCGCGCACATCCAGACCGCACTTGCGGAGAGCTCGGATGCGTTGCTGCTTCCACTCGACGCCGTGACCGCTGGGATGCTCGATCTACACGTCGGCATGACGACCTCGGACTACGGCACCACGGCGCTGCTCGATCCGTCGCGGCCCGGACCCGGGATCGGTTCGATCGGGAACGGAGGATGCGCGGGTTCCGGCAAGGACGGTGCGCTGATCTCGTCGGGTGCGCCCGTCACGGACCGCTACCTCGCGGACGGGCCGACGAGGAACTACGCGGGCGCGCGCCGCGACGTGCTCGGCACGATGTTCAAGCTCGGATCCGGAGGCTGCGGCTTCGAGCAACCGCTCGCGGCATCGGTGCGCGCGTTCGATAATCCCGTGAATCTCGGGTTTCGTCGCACCGACGCCAATCTCATGATCGTCTTCGTCCAGGACGAGGACGACTGCACGCTGCTCGATCCGGCCCTCCTCGGCCCGGCGAGCGAGCCACTCGGCCCACTCCAGTCATTCCGATGCACCCAGTTCGGAATCGAGTGCGACGAGGACATGACGATCGTCGGGCCAAAGCATGATTGTCACCCGCGCCACGACTCGGCATACGTGAGCGACGTT
>JAYVLW010000169.1:0-6351 GCA_043759315.1 Myxococcales bacterium | reverse complement strand
ATGAACGCCCAGTTGATCTCCGGGATGTAGATCTGTCCCTCGTGCTTGCTCGAGGTGTGGATCACGGTCATCCGAGGCAGGTAGCCGAGCTGGACGGCCTGGTTGGTCAGCGAGAACGCGCCGGAGATCAACGCCTGCGACGCGATCACCGCGGCCATCGTGGCGAGGATGATCATCGGGATCAGGAACGGACCATCGACGAGACCATAGAACGGGCTCGTCACGGCGGCGCCCTTCTGGAGATAGAGCGCGCCCTGGCCGAAGTAGTTGAGGAGCAGGCCGGGGAACACCACGAACGACCACGCGATCCGGATCGGTGTCTTCCCGAAGTGACCCATGTCGGCGTAGAGCGCTTCGCACCCGGTGACGCAGAGAACGACCGAACCGAGCAGCAGGAAGCCGTCTGCGCCATGGTGGATGAGGAAGCTCGCCGCGTGGTGCGGGCTGAGCGCGGACAGGACCTCCGGGGTGCGGATGATCGCGGGGATGCCGGCGGCGCCGAGCGCGATGAACCAGATCAACATGATCCAGCCGAACACGGAGCCGATCTTGCCGGTGCCCCAGCGCTGGACCCAGAACAACCCGACGAGGATCGCGCACGAGATCGGGATGACGAGGTGCGAGAGCGACTCGTTCTGTTCGGAGAGACCTTCGACCGCCGAGAGCACGGAGATCGCTGGCGTGATCAAGCCTTCTCCATAGAGAAGGCCGGTGCCAAACAGCGCGAGCAGGATCGGGATCGCGATCCGGTTCCTGTTGCCGGTCAGCTTCTGCTGGACCAGCGCCGCGAGGGACATCGTCCCGCCTTCGCCCTTGTTATCCGCGCGAAGGACGAACACGAGGTACTTGAGGCAGACGACGATCATCAGCGACCAGAACACCAGCGAGAGCACGCCGAGCACGTTCTCGGAGATCGCAGCATCGGTGCGGTGCGGGTTGGTCGCCCCGAAGCACTCGCGCATGGCGTACAGCGGCGACGTGCCGATGTCGCCGTAGACCACACCCAGCGCGCCGAGCGAGAGCCAGGTGAGCTCCTTGCGGTTGTGCGGTGTCTTGTGCGCGCCGGCGTGGCCTGAGTGCGCCTCGCTCGTGCCCGTCGCGTCCGATCTGCCGGTGTCGTTCATGCGGGCGGGAGAACGGCGAGGGGCCGATCTTCCTGGTAACACGGCCGATCGCCAGATCCAATGGGTGCACGGTGCAGGTTGACAGGCCGAAGGCGGAGCAGATATCCCATGCCCAACGACAGGGAGAGTGCCGTGAATTTGAGTGCTTGGAACAGAGTCCTGGTGATCGCGGCAGCTCTTGGCGCAGCGGCTTTCGGGTGCGGCAAGAAGGGCGGCGGAAGCGACGCGATCCTGATCGGTCACTACGCGTCGCTGACCGGCTCCGAGGCGACGTTCGGCGTGTCGACGGACCACGGCGTCATCCTCGCGCTCGAGGAGCGCAACGCCGCGGGTGGTGTGAAGGGCAAGAAGATCGAGCTGCGAACGCTCGATGACGCTTCGAAGGCGAACGAGGCCGGCATCGTCGTACAGCGCCTGATCAGCGAAGATCACGTTGTCGCGCTGATCGGCGAGGTCGCCTCGGGCAGCTCGCTGTCGGGCGGCAAGATCGCGCAGCAGTTCGGCGTGCCGATGATCTCGCCGTCGTCGACGAACAAGAAGGTCACCGAGGGCCGGGACATGGTGTCCCGCGTGTGCTTCCTCGACGAGTTCCAGGGCTACGTCGTCGCGAAGTTCGCGAAGGACCAGAAGTTCGACAAGGTGGCGATCCTGTTCGATCAGGCGGCGCCCTACTCGAAGGGCCTCGCGGAGACGTTCCAGACCGAGCTCGAAGGGCTCGGTGGCACGGTCGCGACGAAGCAGGCGTACACCGCCGGTGACGCCGACGTGTCCGCCCAGCTCCAGTCGATCAAGACCTCCGGCGCGCAGGCCGTGTTCCTCCCGGGCTACTACACCGATGTCGGGAACATCGTGAACCAGGCGCGCAAGCTCGGCGTGACCGTGCCCTTCCTCGGTGGTGATGGCTGGGATAGCTCGAAGCTCGCCGAGATCGGCGGCGCGGCGATCGAGGGAAGCTACTACTCCAACCACTACTCGTTCGACGAGGCGCGGCCCGAGGTGCAGGAGTTCGTGACCAAGTTCCAGAAGCGCTGGAACGAGACGCCCGATGGCCTCGCGGCGCTCGGGTACGACGCGGCGCGCGTGCTGTTCGCGGCGATGGACAAGGCGCCCACCCTCGGAGGCAAGGATCTCGCGGCCGCGATCGCGGCGACCAAGGACTTCCCCGGTGTGACAGGCAAGATCACGCTCGATCAGAACCGCGATGCGGTGAAGCAGGCGGTCGTCGTGCAGATGAAGGGCGGAAAGCCGCGTTACGTCGCGACCGTCGTGCCGAAGGGCTGGCCGGAGCCGGGGAATGCCACCTTGCCGCAGAATAGTGGCACGGGCACGGGCACGGGCACGGGCACGGGATCTGGTTCGGATTCGGGCTCCGGTTCGGGTTCGGCCGCAACGGCGGGCTCCGGTTCTGCCGCGGGCTCGGGTTCGGGTTCCGCCGCGGGTTCGGGTTCTGCCGCGGGCTCGGGCTCGGGGGCGACCGCGGGTTCCGGCTCCGCAGCTGGCCCGGGTTCGGCCGCGAAGAAGTAAGGTCGTCACCGCGTGAGCGCCAAGAGCAAGCAAACGACGTGGCTCGTCGTCGGAGTGCTCGCGGTCGCGTTCGTCGCGACCCTCGGCAAGACCATCGTGCTCGGCGTGGTCGATGGTGGCCCGACGAAGCTGCTCCAGACGGTGGTCAACACCGTGGCGCTCGGCAGCATGTACGCGCTGACCGCGCTCGGTTACACGCTGGTCTACGGCGTTCTGCGGTTCATCAACTTCGCCCACTCGGACGTGTTCACATTCGGCGCGTGGATCTCGTTCGCCATCGCCAGCGCGTTCGGCTGGGCGGTCACCGAGTCCCCGTTGTTCGCGATGCCGATGATCCTGCTGCTCGCGATGGCGGCGTGCGCCGCGCTCGGCGTGACCATCGAGGCGCTCGCGTACCGACCGCTTCGCCGGGCGCCGCGGCTCAACGTGCTGATCACGGCGATCGGCGTGTCGCTGCTGCTGCAGAACGTGGGGCAGCTCAAGTTCGTGTTCGGCACACAGCCGCAGCACATGCCGGCGCTGATCCACGACAGCTCGCTGTTCGAGATCTCCGGCGTTCACATCCGCGTCGTCGACGTCACGGTCGTGCTGCTCGCGGCGCTGCTCCTGATCGCCCTCGAGGCGCTGGTCTATCGCACCAAGCTCGGCCGCGCGATGCGCGCCGTGTCGTTCGACGAGCGGGTGGCGTCGCTGATGGGCATCAACGTCAACCGGATCGTCTCCATCACGTTCGGCATCGGCTCGGCGCTCGCGGCGGCAGGCGGCCTGCTGTTCGCGCTCAAGTACGAGAGTATCAAGCAAACCGCGGACGCGACGTGGGTGCTGCTCGGGCTCAAGGCGTTCGTCGCCGCGGTCGTCGGCGGCATCGGCAACGTGCGCGGTGCGGTCGCGGGCGCCGTGCTGATCGCATTCGTCGAGATGTTCGGCGCGGCGTACCTGTCGCCGCACATGCGCGACCTCTACGTGTTCGTCATCCTGATCGTCGTGCTGCTGGTCAAGCCGAGCGGCCTGTTCGGCAAGTCGGTGGTGGAGAAGGTATGAAGCGCGGCGATCCCACGAGGCTCCTGGCCGCGCGCGTGGGCGGGTTCATGCCGAACCCCATCGTGACCATGGCGCGCTCGTTGTGGCCCCTCGTGTTCGGGCTCGTGATCGCGTTCGCGCTGCAGTCGCTGGTCGCGCCGATGATCGGGCCGTTTTACGCGAAGATGCTGCTCGATATCGGCATCGCGATCGTCCTCGCGTCTTCGCTCAACATCGTCAACGGCTTCGCCGGCCAGTTCTCGATCGGCCACGCCGGCTTCATGATGGTCGGCGGCTACGCCGCGGCGCTGATCACCTACTACGGCTCGATCAAGTTCGGCTGGGTCGCGCCGGATGCGTACGGCGTCGATGTCCACGGCGGCTTCATGGGCAGCGGCGACGCGATGTTCTTGTTCGCGTGCGTGTTCGGTGGCGTGGTCGCGGCGCTCGCCGGCCTGGTAGTGGGCCTGCCGTCGCTGCGCCTGCGGGGCGACTACCTCGCGATCGTCACGCTCGGCTTCGGGGAGATCGTCCGCGTGCTGGTGCAACAGTCCTCCGAGGTGCTCGATCCCAAGGTCGCGGCGACGGCCTCCTGGATCGACGCGGTGAAGCACATCGGCGGTCCCCTTGGTTTCACCGGTACTCCGACGTACGTGTCGGCGACCCCGTGGATCGAGAACGCGGCCGGCGAGCAGACCGGCCACTCCGGCATCTTCTTCACGTTCACGTTCGTCGCGATCGTGCTGATCGCCGCGTATCGGCTGAAGTCGTCGAGCCACGGCCGCGCGCTGCTCGCGGTGCGCGAGAACGAGATCGCGGCCGAGGCGATGGGGGTCAACACCTCGCGCGCGAAGGTCTCCGCGTTCGTGATGGCCGCGTTCTTCGCGGGCGTCGGCGGCGCCCTGTTCGCGCACGAGATCGGGACCACGCTCAATCCAAAGGAGCTCGGCTTCCAGAAGTCGATCGACCTCGTGATCATGGTCGTGCTCGGCGGCATGGGGTCGATCACGGGCGTCGTCCTCGCGGCGACGATCCTCACCATCCTCCCCGAGCTGTTCCGCGAGTTCGCGCAGTACCGCATGCCCGTGTACGCGCTCGCGCTGATCATCGTGATGATCGTGCGGCCGCAAGGACTGTTCGGCATCAAGGAGCTGTGGGACCTGACGGTGTGGCGGCGCTACGTGGTCCCCGCGTGGCGCAAGGTTGCCGGCGGCTGGCTGATCCCCAAGCACGAGGGCGACCTGCCGATCGCCGTCGCGCGCGACCTGTCGAGCGAGCGCGTCGGCGGCGATCCGGCCGGCACGCCGCCGCCCGACGACGCGCCCCCGAAACCGAAGGACGACGCGCCGTGACCGAGATCGCGCTCGCCGCGAAGGACCTGTCGCTCGCCTTCGGCGGGTTGAAGGCCGTCGACACGTTCTCGATCTCGGTGCCCAAGCGCGGGCTATGCGGGCTGATCGGGCCGAACGGGGCGGGCAAGACCACCGTGTTCAACCTTCTGACCGGCGTGTACCAGCCCGACGCGGGCACGATCACCCTCGGGAAGGTGGAGCTCAACGGCAAGAAGCCGTCGGCGATCGCGCAGGCGGGCCTCGCGCGTACGTTCCAGAACATCCGTCTGTTCGGCGAGCTCAGCGTGATCGACAACGTGCGCACCGCCGCCGGCGTTCGGGCGAGGAGCGGGATGTGGCGGAGCCTCCTGCGCACGCCCCTCTACCTGGCCGAGGAGAACGCGATCGTCGAACGCTCGCTCGATCTCCTCGACGTGCTCGGGATCGCGCACCGCGCCGGCGAGCAGGCGAAGAGCCTGCCGTACGGCGATCAGCGCCGCCTCGAGATCGCGCGCGCGCTGGCCACCGAGCCAAAGGTGCTGCTCCTCGACGAGCCGGTCGCCGGCATGAACACGCAGGAGAAGCACGAGATGCGCAGCCTGATCGAGTCGCTGCGCGAGCGGTTCGACGTCGGCATCCTCCTGATCGAGCACGACATGGGCCTCGTGATGGACATCTGCGAGCACATCACGGTGCTCGATCACGGCGTCACGATCGCCACCGGCAAGCCCGACAACATCCAGAAGGATCCGAAGGTGATCGAAGCATACCTCGGGGCGCCCGAAGTTGATGCCGCGGCGGAGTCCGTCTGATGCCCCCGCTCCTCGAAGTCACCGATCTCGGAGTTCACTACGGCGGGATCCACGCGTTGAAGGACGTGTCGTTCTCCGTCGATCAAGGCCAGATCGTCACGCTGATCGGCGCGAATGGCGCCGGCAAGACCACGACGCTGCGCGCGATCTCCGGGCTCGTGAAGCCGTCGAAGGGGACGGTGAAGTTCAACGGCCTTCCGATCACGGGCATGCCGGCGCACCAGATCGTCGCACTGGGGCTCGCGCACGCCCCGGAGGGCCGGGGAATCTTTGCGAACCTCACCGTCGACGAGAATCTGCAGATGGGCGCGTATCTGCGCGACGATCCGGGGGCCATCAAGACGGACCGCGAGCGCGTCCTCGAGCTGTTCCCGCGGGTCAAGGAACGGCTCGCGCAGAACGCCGGTACGCTGTCCGGCGGCGAGCAGCAGATGCTCGCGATCGCCCGCGCGCTGATGCAGAAGCCGAAGCTGTTGCTGCTCGACGAGCCGTCGCTCGGCCTGGCGCCGCAGATCGTGCAGCTGATCTTCAAGATCGTGA
>JAYVLW010000168.1:0-7251 GCA_043759315.1 Myxococcales bacterium | reverse complement strand
TGGCCTGCGCGCGCGCCTCGCGCATCGCATCGAGGAAGGACGCGTGCAGGAGCGTCGCCTTTGGCTCCGCGTTGTCGAGGATGTACGCGATCTCCGCAGGCTTGCTGCGGTAGCCGATCTGCACCGCCGTACCGCCGATCCGCGCCAGCGCCTGCTGTGCGATCAGATACTCGACGCCATTCGGGAGCATCAGCGCGACGCGCCCACCGCCGGAGACGCCACGCGCGACGAGCGCACCCGCGAGGCGATTGATCGTGGCATCGAGCTCGCCCCAGGTCAGGCGGCGGACGCCGTGCTCGCCATACTCGACGACGGCTTCCTTGTCGGGGTGCGCGGCGGCGTGGAACATCAGCGCGAGGTGCGGACCGACGGGGGTCTTCCTCGCGCTCCGCACGAACTCCGCGATCTGCGACGGCCGTACGGGACGCGCCACCTTGCTCGCGCGGAGCACCTTGCCGAAGAACCGCGCGCGCTCCACTCGCCGACGAAGACGTTCCAGCACGTGCGCAGCTTACCCGCGATCAGCGCCGGTGGGTCGTGCCCGGCTGGTGCAGGCACGTGATCTGTCGCGGCGGGCTACTTCTCGGGAGCCGGCGGTCCGATCGACTTGAGCGAGGTCGCGAGCAAGCGCTGCACCTCCTGGTACTTCGCGCCGGTGCGGTTCAAGCCGGGGCGCACGACCCACTTCTCCCACGCAGACTTGGCGGCAGATTCGTTCGTGTTGTCGAAGGCGGTGCGACCGAGCATGTAGAGCGCCTCGGTCAACCACACCACCGTCGCCCCCGAGGCCTTCTCCTCCTGCGTGCCGAGACGAACGGCCAGGGCGTAGGCGTTCTGCGCGGGGCCCGGCTTGTTGATCGCCTCGTCGGAGTACAGCTGACCGAGGCGGAACGCGGCCTCGCCGCTCGGCTTCTTGGCCAGCGAGACGTCGAGCCATTTGATCGCGAGCGGCTTGTTCTGCCCGAGCTCCTGGTACGAGACACCGATCAGGTATGCGACCTCCGCGTCGTCGGCGCGCAGCTGTTGCGCCGCGAGCAGCGGACTCAGCGCCTTGGCGTGCTCCCGGCGCTGGACGTAGACGCGCCCCGCGCCGAGCAGCGGGCTGAACATCAGCGGATCGATCTCGCTCGCGGCGAGGTACGCGCGGAGCGCGGCTTCCAGGAGCGCCGAGTCCTTGCGCTCGAGACCGACCTTCTCGGTCGCGCGTCCCTGACCGTCGAGGTAGAGCGGATCCCGCTCGTGCGCCACGGCCTCGCCGAACTCCTTCTTGGCGTCGTCGGCGCGATCCTGCGCCATCAGACCTTCACCCTTCAGGTAGTGACCGGCGGCATGTTCCGGATCGACCGCGACGATCTTCGCGCCCTGCTCGCCGGCCTTCGGCAGCTGCCGCGTGCGGACGTAGAACTTGCCAGCATGCGAGCGGGTCTCGATGCTCGCCTCGTCCTTGATGACGAGCTGATCGTAGAGCTTGCCGGCCGCGTCATCGTTCTTCATGCGCTCGTAGGTGATCGCGAGCTCGAGGCCGATCTCCGATCGACCGGGCGCGAGCTCGAGCGCCTTCTTCAGACTCTCGACGGCCTCGGGGAGCTTCCCGGTGAGGCCGAGCGCCTTGCCGTACTGGTACAGCGCGTCGGCGTCGGTCGGCCGTGCCTCGATGACCCGGCGCAGCAGCGTCTCGGCCTTGTCTGGCTGGCTCGACTGTAGATACGCCACGCCGAGCGTCATCGCGAGCTGCGGATCCGTGGAGGCCTTGTCGGTCAGCACCGACAGCAGCTGATCGGCGCGGGCGCGGTACTCCGCTTCCTTCGCCGGGTTGCGCGCTTCCTCGGCCTTGTGCGCCATGTCGTTCAGCTTCTGCACGGCGGCCATCGTCGGCGTCAGATCGAAGTCGCCTGCGAGCTTCGCGGCGGCGGCGTAGGCATCGACCGCGGCCTCGTCCTTGTTCTGCGCCTCGAGCATCCGGCCCGTGATCAGCTGCAGCTTCGCCTGATCCATGGTGACGAGCGGCGGCTTGCGATTGCCGAGGCGCTGGATGCGCTCGGCGGCCGAGTCGATCTTGCCGAGCTGGATCTCGATCTCGGCGGCGACGAGCTGCGCGCGCACGTCGTTCGCCGAGATGGTGAGGGCCTTGATGATCTGTTCGTTCGCGATCTCGAGCTTGCGGTCGCGAAGCTCGGTCTCGGCGAGGCCGGTCATCGCCGAGATGTCCTTCGTGTCCACGAGGAGCGCCTTGCGATACCGCTCGCGGGCGGCATCGAGCCGCCGCCCACGCAGGGCATCGTCGCCAGCGAGCACCCACGCGGCGACGACGGCGCGGGGATCGGCGTCCTTGATGTCCTTGCGCGCGAGGATCGCAAGGAGGTCGGCCTCCTGCTGCTGCGCCTGCGACTGCGGCAAGGTCGATGCGATGCCGACCTGCGCCGTGATGTTGTCCCTCTGGATCACGAGGATCTCGTTGAAGTCGCTGCGCGCGCCATCGATGTCGGCGAGGGCGAGCCGCGCGCGGGCGCGGCCATCGAGCGCGAGGACCTTGAGCGACGGCGTCGCGGCCATCGCGGCATCGAAGGCTTTGACCGCCGCCGCGTGATCGCCGGCGCCGGTCTGCGCCCAGCCGAGGTAGAGGGACAGCGTCCCGTCCTTCGGGGCCTTTGCCGCGAGCTGAGACAGCTTCGCGATCGCCTTGTCGGGGGCGGTGGTCAGGGTCGAGAGCGCCTGCGCGCGATCGAGGGCCGGCCCCGTGACGCCGGCGCTGAGGGCGTCGTTGATCAGCTTGCGGCCCTTCGCGAACCGGGCGGCCTGCTGCTTGCCATCGGCGAACGCACCGGCGAACGATGCTTCCGCGCCGATCCCGAGCGCCTCGGCATTCGAGCTGTCGAGCTCGACGACCTGGTTGGCCGCGGCCATCGCGCGTTGCCAGTGGTTCGCGTCCTCGGCGACCAGCGACTTGCGCGCGATGTCGAGCTGGGTGTCGATCTGCTCCGCGCGCTCCTGCGCCGCGGCGTGGCGCATGTAGAGGAAGTAGCCGCCACCGCCGGCGATCGCGAGACCGAGCACCGCGCCGAGGACGATCTTCGTGCGCTTCTTGCGCGCCTCGGCCTTCGTCGCATCCTCGACCAGCCGATCCTTGTGCGTCTTCGGCGCGATCTTCTGAAACCCACCGGCCTGCTTCGGCTCCGCGAGCTCGAGTGGCGCATCGCTGCCGGGTCCGCCCTTCCCGAGCGCGGGGAGTGGCGCGCGCTCGTTCGGCTGGTTACCGGTGGTCGGGGTCGGCTTCTTGCTGCCGCCGAACCGGATGCCGGCCTTGCTGGTCTCGTCGGTCGGCGGGCCGGGAGGTGTCTCCGGGTGGACGTTCTGCCCGACGCTTGGCCGCGACAGATCGAGATCGTCGAACGAGCCAGGTTGAACGGCGAGGGGGCTCAGCTGCTCGGCGAGCTCGATCGGAGCATCGTCGCCAAGATCGAGCGGCATCGCGCCCATCCCGATCTCGTGCCTCGCCGAGTCTGCCTTGGTGCGCGCGGGCTGCGGGAGATCGTCGAAGAACCCCTTCGGTGCGATCCCGTCGCCGGGCGGCTTGTTGAGCGCGGGCTGCGGGAGATCGTCGAAGAAGCCCTTCGGTGCGGGGACCTCGGCGCGCGCAGCGGCCTGCGACGACGCGGGCGCCCGGCCCGGGAGATCGTCGAAGAAGCCCTTCGGTGCGGGGACCTCGGGACGAGAGCTCTGCGCGGGCTGCGGGAGATCGTCGAAGAAGCCCTTCGGAGCCGGGAGGTCGACGCTGCTCTTGGGTGTGGGGAGATCGAGGTCGAGCGCGTTGCCACGCGCGGGTTGCTGGCGTCCGCCCCTGGGCGTCATCAGATCCGTCGGGCTTCCCGGCTTGGGCGTCGGCAGATCGGACAGGCCGGGCTTTGGCGTCGGCAGGTCGGAGATGCCCCGCGGTCCCGGCAGATCCACCGTCGGCGCGGCGGAGGTGCGGGGTGGCGGTTGCGGCGCGGGTTGCGACCGCGTGGGGACAGGCTTCGCCTTCGGTGCCGGGAGATCGGAGACCCCGGCGGACGACACCTCGCGCGGCGGCGGCGCGAGGGGCGCCATCGGCTTCGCCCTGGGCGCGGGGAGATCCGAGATGCCCTGCGCCTTCGGTGCAGGGAGCTCCGAGCCCATCAGATCATCGAGGTCGAGCGACGGCGCAGGGCCTCCACCCGGGGGGCGCGGCGCCGGAAGATCGTCGAGCGACGCCGACAGTACCGACCGTGGTGCGGGCCTCGAGGGTTCGGTTCCCAGCGGGCTCTGCCGCTTCGGCGCCGGCAGATCCGAAAGATCGATCGTGTCCTTCGCCCCGCCCGACATCGGCGGGATGTTCGGTACTCCGCCCGAAGGTCCGAGCGTGACGGTCGGTGGCCCCTTCGGGGTCGGCGGCGGCAGCTTCGGCAGCGGCGACTTGATCGACGGGATCGCGGGGATCGCTCCCGTCTTCACCGGTAAAGCGACACGTGACTTGCAGCTGCTGCAGTTCACGAACTTCGCGCCGGCGGGCACATCGGCATCCGCGATGCGGTTGAGCGTCCCGCAGGCGGAACAAGTCGCCTCGATCATCCGGGGAAATTATACCCCGGCCGTCGCGCGATTGCCTGGGGCGGTCAGCGCTTGGGCGGGCAACCGAAGCGGGTGCTGAACGGATCGCACGCCGGGGGTGCCGGTGGCCCCCCCCGCTTCGCGGGACCCGTCCGCGGTTCCTGGGGGCCGGGCAGCTCGGGAGGAGCCGCGTCGGCGTCGTCGTCGTTCTCGTCGGGATCCATGCGTGTGCGACCGCGGGCACGCCCGTTGGGCTTGGCGATCGCGCGGCGCAGCTGATTCTGGATCTTGCGCTCGAACTCCGGGAGCACGACCAGGAGCTGCGCGGTCTGGGCGGGGGTCAAGATCTTCCGCAGCTCGGCGAGCCGCTTGTCCTCGAGATCCCAGAATGCCTTCTGGTTTGCGACCGCATCATCGATCAGCCGCTCGATCGCCTTCGGAACGAGCTGCTGCGCGGTGCGGAGCTGGCGTGTCAGGTCGACGCGCTGGACCAGCAGCTTGTCGGTGACGTCGTCCCACTTCGCCAGCACGGGGAACAGCCTGCCGGCCGTCGCCTCGTCGAGACCGAGCTCCTCGGTCAGCGTGTACGCGCGCATCGTGCGGATCTTCTTCTTGATGTCCTCGCGGCGCGAGGCTGCCGCCGTCGGGTCGGTGCCGCCCCGGCGATCGGCGACCGCGGGCGCGGCGAGCACGGCGGACAGTGCGAGTGCGAACAGCAGGCGGATCATGTCTTCTTCCTCGCGAGCCAGGCCTCGGCGGCGGCGATGTCATCGTCGCCCAGCTCGTCGACCCACGCCAGGTCCTCCGTCGGGAGTAGCCCGAGCTGCGCATCGTCCTCGTGGAGTCCCTCGTCGTCGAGGAGCTCGGCGGCCTGCAGATCGACCTCGACCTCCGCACCGTCGAGCCACAGCGGCACTGTCGCCGGTTCGTCGTCGACGCCAGCCCGATCCGGCGGCGCGAGCGGAACGCCGGCATCGCGCCGATCCGGCGTGCGCGCGCCGACGTCATCGCGCGGCTTCTGCGCCGGTGCTCGCAGCACGATCAGGAGCATCGCGCCCGCCATCGCGAGCGCGCCGATCGGGACGAGCCAGCGCCAGCCGCGCCACCACGACCGCGGGACATCCGTGCCGACCTCGGTGCGGATCGCGCGCTCCATGGCGGACCAGTCCGGCTCGGCGCCTTCGTCACGGAGCTCGCGCAGCTGACCGAGCAGCGACCGCGTGGCCGCCGCCTCGTCTCGCCACGCGGGATCGTCGGCGAGCCGCGCCTCGACGGTCTTCCGCTCCTCGGTGGTCAGCTCGCCGACGCCATCGACGTACGCGGCGAGCAGCTCGTTCGGATCGCGCTCGCTCATGCGTCGTCTCCGAGCAGCTCGCGCAGGCGCTTGACCGCGTAGTGGAAGTTCACCTTCGCCGTGTTCTCCGTGCAGTCGGCGAGCTCGGAGACCTCCTTGAACGAGAGGTCATCGAACACCCGCAGCTCGAGCACCATCTTCTGCTTCGGCGGCAGCTTCGCGATCGCCGCGCGCAGGCGTGCGCTCTGTTCGCCATCGGCGAGCCGGCCCGGTGAGGCGTGCGGCTCGGACAGCGCATCCTCGGCGAGCTCCGTCGGTTGCTCGCGCTTGTGATCGCGGATCCACGACAGCGCGCAGTTGATCCCGATCCGGTACAGCCAGCTCCGCACGGAGGCGGCGCCGCGGAACCCCGTGAGCCCCTTGAACGCGCGGACGAACACCTGCTGGCTGACGTCGGCGGCGTCGGCATCCGAACGGACGTAGCGGCGGATGATCCGGTAGACGCCCTTCTGATGACGCCTGACGATCTGGTCGAACGCGGCCCGGTCCCCCTGCTGGAACCGCACGGCGAGCTCGCGATCCGGGTCCGCTGCCGTCAGGACGATCTCCTGCAGCGACAGGTTGGTTGCAAGGCTGACCACGAGTCGGTAGACCCCGAGCTTGCCAGCCAGGTTAATCGCGCGGTAGGTTCCCGTTCCAACTCCTTACGATCCTTGAGAAAGACGAGATAGGCCATGCTTGACCCAGCCCGAATGGACGACGTCCTCCGCCGTGGCGGCGAGATCGGAACCCTGGTCGAAGGGTGGCGCTCGATCGATGCGCGGCGCCGCGGGCTACAGAACGCGCTCGACACGATGCGCCAGCAGCGTAACGCCGCGAACGAGAAGATGTCCAAGCTGGACAAGAAGTCGCCGGAGTTCGCGGCGGCGCGCGACGAGCTGAAGGAGCTGTCGACCTCGATCAAGCGTGACGAGGCCGAGCTGACGAAGGCCGAGGCCGATGCCGCGCTGAAGCTGCTCGAGCTGCCGAACGCGCCGCACGTCTCGACCCCGACGGGTGCGACCGAGGCGGACAACCCCGTGCTCCACACGTGGGGCGCGAAGCCGGCGTTCGCGTTCCCTGCGAAGCCGCACTGGGAGGTCGGCGAGGCGCTCGGCATCCTCGACTTCGAGGCGGGCACGCGGATCGCCGGCGCCCGGTTCACGGTGCTGCGCGATGGCGCGTCGAAGCTGACGCGCGCGCTCATCAACTACATGCTCGATCTGCACACCGGCGCTGGCTACACCGAGGTATGGCCGCCGGCGATCGTACGGCGCGCGGCGCTGCGCGGCACCGGGCAGCTGCCGAAGTTCGAGGCGGATCTGTTCAAGCTGCAGATCCCCGTCGGGCCG
>JAYVLW010000167.1:0-2656 GCA_043759315.1 Myxococcales bacterium | reverse complement strand
GATGACGCGCGCGCGGCGGTGCTGTCGACCCTCGTGTGCCGGCCTCCGGCGTTTCTTCTCGAGCGCGACGAGCTCGCGCTCGCGGCGGGCCTGCACAATGCGCTGTTCCTCGTGCACCCGCGGGCCGATCAATGGTCGGTCAGCGATCGCCAGCGTCGCAAGATCATCGAGAACGCGCTCGCGATGGTCAGTCAACCGCTGACCACGAACCGCGTGCGCGTGATGGCGCGCCACGCGCTGCTGCACAACCTGTTCGCGATCACGCGGCGGGACGTCACGGTGTCATGGTGGACAGGCCGCGCGCGGTTCTTCGGCCAGAAGCCACCCACGCGCCTGACGGCGTGGAAGGGTATGCGCCGCGTTCGCGAGGAGAATACGGACGTCGACTTCGACGAGCTCCTCGCCGTGCCGGATACCGCCCCCGTGGTGGCAACGTTGCTTCGCCGAACGCCGCTGACCCAGCTGCTCGACTCGCACGCAGGTGCGCCGCCGCTGCACTGGGAGGATGCGGTGTTCCTCCTCCGCGATCCCGAGCTCGCGCGGGCGATCGCCTATCGCCTCGTGCCCGATGTCGGGCCGCGCGATCAGGTGGCCGGGCCCGCGCGCCTCGCCGCCGCGTTCGAGCAGATGCTCGAGCGCGCGCCCGACGAGGCGGACGTGCGCGCGGTCGCCGCGTTCCTCGTCCACGTCAACGCGCTGTTCTGCCTCGCCGAGCTCAACCTCCGCGAGCCCGCCGCGAAGAGTCCGTTGATCTCCACCGTGCTCGCGCCCGAAGCGGCGGGCCAGCGACCGCGCGGGCTCGCGACGCTGTTCGCCCTCCCCGGTGCGCTCGCGCTCGTGGAGCCCCGCCTCGCGGCGCTGCCGGGCATCGCCGAGCAGCCCGCGCTCGCGCAGCGCTGGGCCGTGCACCGGGCACAGACCGCCGAGATCCTCTCCGACGCGGTGGTCGATGCACTCGCGGCACGCCTCCGCCGCCACTTCCGGCTCGCGCCGCGCGATCCGTCCGAGGTCGTGCAGCTGCCCGATCCGACGCCTGCGGCTCCGCCCGTCGTCGGGTGAGCCTCGGGCGAGGATCCGAACACCTTCGCTGCTGCCCAAGTCATCGCGATCCTTGGGGCGGATCACGGCTGCGTGCCGTGGATCGCTATGAGTTTTCAGGTAATGTGGCGCGGTCTAGATGGTCGCTCCGCCCAGTCCTCCGCGCAGTCTTGCCGTCGATGTCGCACGGGCCTCCGCCGCATTCCAGGACCTCGCGCGCCAGATGGGCACGCAGTTCCTCGACAAGCAGGAGATCATCCGGCTGATGACCGTGTCCGCGATCGCGGGCGAGCACATGGTGATCGTCGGCCCGCCGGGCACCGCGAAGTCGGCGATGATCGACATGTTCGCGAAGCTGATCGACGCGAAGTACTTCGAGTACTTGCTGACGCGCTTCACCGAACCGAACGAGCTGTTCGGTCCCGTCGATATCGCGGCGTTCCGCGAGGGCCGCTACACGCGCCGCCTCGATCACATGCTGCCGCAGGCGGAGATCGTGTTCCTCGACGAGATCTTCAAGTCGAACTCCGCGATTCTGAACTCACTCCTCCACGTCATCAACGAGCGCAAGTTCCAGAACGGTCCGGACGTCATCCAGGTTCCGTTGATCTCGCTGTACGCCGCCTCGAACGAGGTGCCGAACGACGAGAACCTCGCGGCGATGTTCGACCGCTTCCTCGTGCGCGTGCTGTCCGACAACCTCGACAGCTACCACTTCCACGAGCTGATGAAGAAGGGCGTGTCCCTGGAGCTGCGCAAGATGACCGGGCGCGGCGTGGATGCGCAGGGCAAGCCGATGGGCGAGCTCCGCCCCGTGATCTCGTCGCGCGACCTCCGCCAGATCCAGCAGAACTTCGACAAGTTCATGGTGTTCCCGGAGGAGTTCCTCACCAAGTACAAGGGTCTGGTCTTCCAGATCCGCTCCGAGGGGATCTCCGTCTCCGATCGCCGCGCGGTCAAGCTGCTCAAGTTGTTCGCCGCGTCGGCCGTGTTCGATGGCCGCACGCGTGTCCACGACGGTGACTTCTTCATCTTGCGCCACATCTGGAACAACCTCGATCAGGTCGAGCTCCTCGAGGAGATCGTGAACCCGGTCGTCGACTCCTACTACCGCGAGCATCCAGACGAGCGCCGGTTCATCGGCCCGTCGGCGTCTCTCGACGACCTGCTCACCGAGCTCGGCTTGATCCGCGAGTTGCTCACGAGCGGTACCGAGCTGTCCGACATCCAGCTGTTCAGCCAGCTCAAGAACCTCAACGAGATCAAGGTCGCGCTCGCATCGCTACCGGGCGACGCGGCCTCGCGCATGATCCGCGAGGTCGATCAACTCCTCGAAACCGTGTTCGCGTCGTCGAAGTTCGGCCTCTAGAGCCTGCTCGCTTCAGAGCACCGGCGGGATGGGGCAGCCGAACACCACGTCGAGGTCGGTCACGGCGTGCGCCTGGAGCCGACCGCAGTAGGTGCCGTAGAACCGGAGCTTGGTGGTCGCCGCATCGTAGTCCCAGCCGGCGACATGCGCGGTGTCGCGGGGAACCAGGTCGGTCTTGTCGAAGAACACGTAGGTCCGATCGAGATCGTCGGGAGCCGGGGCCACCGTGTACTCGCAGCTCACCACCTG
>JAYVLW010000166.1:0-3787 GCA_043759315.1 Myxococcales bacterium | reverse complement strand
CTCGAGCGTGATGCTCGCGCCCGCGACGCCGGTGACGCTGGTCGTGAAGGGTGCCCGATCAGGCATCGTGGCGACGATCTTGATCGTTCCCGGCTCCGTTCGATCGCGGACCACCGGCGCCGGCTCCACCGTGTGATCGGCAATCGTGATGGTCAAACCGGGCGCGGTCGGTGTCGCGACGTTGATCACGAGCTCCGTGAGCTGCGCCGCCAGCGCGTCGGCGCGCCCTCGCGCGAACTCCGTACGCTTGGTATCGTCGCTGCGCTCCGACTCGTCGGCAGCGGCGAGGAACAGCCGCCAGGCGAGCCGCAAGTGGCCTTGCTTCTCTTCGCAATCGGCGAGGTTCAACTCGGTGCCAAGCGCGTGATCGATCTCGAAGCTCTTGGTGAACAGCTTGCATGCCTCGGCGATCCGACCGGCCTTGGCAAGGGCGCGCGCCTGATCGAACAAGCGATCTGCCGGCGACGGCGCAGGTGACGGCGACGGCGACGGCGACGGCGCGGGCGACGACGGCGACGGCGACGCGGGCGACGGCGCCTGTGCATGCGCGACGCTCACGAGGCACGCGAGGCACACTGGAATCCAACGACGGCTCACAGATACAGCGTCACGCAGATCTGTCAGTGAGGCAATGGCCTCGGGCCGCCCGGCTGCTTGCTACCAGGTCTTTGTGCCATGACACCCATTGGCCAGTCCGGAACAAGCCTTGGTCGCGGGGTTGAACGTCCCCTGGCTCATCTGCACCTGCTTCACGCCATCGACGTGGAGACCCGGCGTGATGATCGCGGGCGTGGCATTGACGACGCTCGCGTGGCACGTGACGCACTTGTAGTTCTTGTCGCGGATATGTTTGTCGTGAGAGCCCGACATCCCGTTGGCCGGCGAGCCCGGCGGCGGCGTGAGGTGACACGAGGTGCAGGTCAGCGCCGTCGTGTTGGTCCACGTCTCGGTGCCGGCGCTCGTCCGTCCGTTGCCATGGCAGTACAAGGTCGAGCACTTCGCGTTCGCGGAGGTGAACGTTCCCGCTGGGTTCAGCGTGGAGTACTTCACCTCGGCCTGCACCACGCCGCCGGTGCCGTCGATGTGCCCGGGCGTCGTCGCGTTCGACGGCTTGGTGTGGCACATGACGCAATCCCATGCGCCGTGCATCGCCGTGGCTCCGAGGTGGCTCTGGTGCGCGCCCACGGTCTTGTCGGTCGCGAGCGTCGCGCCGAGCACGCCTTGCGGAGGTGCCCCGTTCCCGCTCGGGACCGTGATGTCGCCGTGGCAGAACGTGCACTGGGTCTGCCAGGTGAAGCCCCCGCCGACCTTGTCGTGGCATCCGGTGACGGTCGCGCACGACGTGCCTCCGGTCGAGCCGCCGGTCAACGTCACGCCGTGACAACCGGAGGTGGCGCAGCTGCTCGTCCCCATCTTGTCCACGTCGTAGCCGTGCATCGTCACCATCTTGTAGCCCATGGGGTGGTTGGTCCCCGCGGTCACCTGCGTGATGCCGTCGATGTGGAGGGCGGCGTTGATGATGGTCTGGCCCGGACCCGCATCGGCGTGGCAGCCCTGGCAGTTCGTGTTGTTCGGGTGCGGTGCGGGAGGCGGAACGCCGTGACACGACTGACACTGCGTCTGCGTGCCGTCGACCTTGGTCCACAGCGGCGCCGTCACGGTGCCACCGGTCAGCGTCGAACCGTGGCAGTACGCCGCGCACGTGCTCCCGCTCCAGGTCGAGCCCGTCGCGAGCCCGGTGAACGTCAGCTCGGCGGGAAGCGCGGTGTCGAGATGACCCGTCGAGTTCACGGTGCCGGGAACGCGATGGCACTCGCCGCAGGTCGTGGCGAGGGGACGCGTCGCGTGCCAGGTCGAGGTCGTGAGCAGGTGTGCTTGGTGCGCGCCGACGCCGCGCAGCGTGGTCGCGTTGCCGTTCGTGGTGTCCTTCGGCGGCGCGTTGTTGGTGCCGCCGTGGCAGCTGTTGCACGCCTGGTTGGTGTTGACGTCGAGGTTGCCGTCGACGTGCTTGGTCGCGTCGATGAACACCATGTTCGACCCGGCCTGCACGTCGGTGTGGCACGTGCCGCAGTCGGCGTTCTGCGGGTGCGGCGCCGGCGGCGGGAAGCCGTGGCACGACTGGCACTGCGCCTGCGAACCGTCGACCTTGGACCACAGCGGCGTGGTCGCGGTCCCACCCGCACCGCCGGTGCCGCTGGTCAGCGTGGCTCCGTGACAGTAGTTGTTCGAGCACGTGGCGCCGTTCCAGGCAGGTGACGTCCCCGCGCGCGCGCTGAACCGCAGCTCGGCGGGGAGCGGTGTATCGATGTGACCGAGCGAGGTCACCGTTCCCGGGACGGCGTGGCAGTCGACGCACGCGATGGCCTTGAAGTCGACGACGGCCGGATTGAGGTGTGCCTGGTGCGCACCCACGCCGCGCGTGTTCGTCGCGGAATTGCCGAGAGTGTCCTTGGGCGGCGCGTTCCCGCCCGCGCCGCCGTGGCAGGTGTTGCACGCCTGCTGGGTGTTGACGTCGAGGTTGCCATCGATGTGACGGACCGGATCGGTGATCACCAGGCCGCCGCCCGCGGTCATCGTATCGTGGCACTTGCCGCAATCTGCATCGGACGGGTGCGGCGACGGCGGAGGTGTTCCGTGGCACGAGCCACACTGGCTCTGCGAGCCGTCGACGACGGTCCACACCGGTCTGGTTGCCGTCCCGCCCGCGGCTCCAGACCCACTGGTCAACGTCGCGCCGTGGCAATACACGTTGCTGCACGTGGCGCCGTTCCAGGCGGCGCCCGTTCCTGCGAGGCTGCCGAACGTGAGCTCGGCGGGCAGCGCGCTATCGGTGTGGCCGAGCGAGGTCGTCGACGTCGGCACGCGGTGGCACTGGTTGCAGGTCACCGGTGCGTGCCACGTCGAGCTCCCGCTCTGGATGTGACTGCGGTGAGCGCCGACGCTGCGCAGCCCGGTCGCCGTACCTCCGGTCGTGTCCCGCGGCGGCGCGGCGATCCCGCCGGAGCCATGACAGCTGTCGCATGGCTGGTCGCTGGTCACGTCCACGTTGCCGTCGACGTGCTTCGCTGGATACGTGATCGTCGTGTTGCTGCCCGCGGTCATCGTGGGGTGGCACGAACCGCAGCTCGGGTTCTGCGGGTGGGGTGCCGGTGGCGGGTTGCCGTGACACGAGCCGCACGCGCTCTGTGTTCCATCGACGCGCGTCCACTTCGGCGTGATCGCGTTGCCGCCCTTGAGCGGGCTCCCGCCGCCGCCGTGGCAGTACGTACTCGAACACGTCTGGGCCGCTGCGTTGTACGCCGCGCCGACGATCTGGAGCAGGCCGCCGGTTCCCGTGGGGGAACCCGGTACGGTCTGTGTAGGATCGAGATAGACCTCGTTCTTCGCGTCGAGGTGCGTCTGATCCGTGGTGCTGCCCGGGACCTGGTGGCACTCGTTGCACGCGATCGGTGCGTGCCAGGCCGAGCTGCCCGTCATGTGCTGCGCGTGCGCGCCAACGCCCGCGAAGGTGGTGGCCGTGTTGTTGTGGGCGTCCCGTGGCGGCGACGACTGACCGTTTCCACCGTGGCAGCTATCGCAGGGCTGCGTCGAGGCGACCTCGACCTTGCCGTTGATGTGGAGCTCCGGATACGAGAACTTGTTGGCGGCGTAGTCGCCCGGGTTCATCGACTGATGGCAGAGGCCACAATCGCTGTTCTGCGGATGCGGTGCGGGTGGTGGATTGCCGTGGCACGAGCCGCACGCGCTCTGCGTTCCATCGACCTGCGTCCACACGGGCTTGGTGATC
>JAYVLW010000165.1:0-5206 GCA_043759315.1 Myxococcales bacterium | reverse complement strand
CCCCGCGACATCAGATCAATCTCTCAGCGCCGTAATGAACCCTGGGGCGCCAGCTCGCGGAATGGCACACGACGAGGCAAGCTAGTGTGACGCTCGTGGAAAGGACCGACTAGATGGAAAAGGAGACCGTCGTGCTTGGTGATGAGGACGATGACCGGCTTCGCGATGTGCTGAAGAAGGTACTCAAGGGCCTCGGTGGCAAGCAGCGAGGCTCGAGTTTGGGGCTTGGCGGATCACAGGTCATCGAGGAGCTCGAGGTAGAACTCGATGGAGAGCTGCTCCACGTCGAGGCCGAGACCTACATGGGCCTGTCCATCACTGGGCTTCCGAAGCTCGTACGTCGCATTCGCGACCTGGTGAATGAATACCTGATCGTGGAGACCCTGGAGGGAGAGAAGCCGGAACTAAGTTGATGGTGTGCTGGTTCGGCCAGGGCAACGGAGCGGTGTTGTTCGGGCTCGGGCTCGGCGCCATCTGGCTCGCGGTCAACGCGGCGATCTGCCCCGGCCTCGCGCGCCTCGCGCTGCGCCGGTAGCTCGAGCGCGCGCGGGCGCGTCGCGCTCGGCGCCGGTCAACGCCGCGACCAGCTGTCGCGCGGCGGGGCCGAGCGCACCGCGGTGATACAGCCGCGGGTGAAACACGTGGGTCGACGCGCGCGTCCACTTGATGCGACGGAGCGCTCCGCGTGCGAGCTCGCGCTCGATCAACACGTCGGGGAGCCAGCCGAAGCCGATCCCGGCGAGGATCGCCGCGCGCTTCGCCGTGAAGTCGTTGAGATGGACGGTCGAGCGGGCCTCGAGGCCCGCGGTGGGCAGATCGAGGCGCGGATCGGAGCCGCGCACGGTGAGCAGCAGGTGGCCGCGCAGCGCGGGCTCGTCGTGGCGGCCGCGCGCGAGCGGGTGGTCTGCGCGCGCCACGAGGGAGGCGGGTAGCGGCGCGAGCTCCAGGGCCGCGAGCTCGCGATCGCGAGGAGGCACGACGGCGATCATCAGATCCGCCGCGGTCCGCTCGAACGCTTCCTCGACGCCGGCGAGGAACTCCGCCCGGACGTCGATCCGCGTCGGCACGCGCTCGCCGACCAGCCGGCCCACGGCGTGGAGGAGTGGATCGATCGGGACGATGCCGTCGAACACCACGGTCAACGCGGGCTCCCAGCCGCCGCGCAGCTCCTCGACCGTCACCGCGAGCGCCGCCTCCGCCGCCAGCAGCGCTCGACAGCCCGCGAGCACGCTGCGCCCGCGCGCAGTGAGTCGCGTGCGGTAGCCCGTGCGGTCGAGCACCGGAAATCCCAGGGCATCCTCGAGGGTGCCGAGCGCGTAGATGATCGAAGTATGGCCGCGGCGCAGCTCCTTCGCGGCGCCGGCGAACGTGCCGCGCCGCTCGAACGCGTCGAGTGCGCGGGCCTGGTCGATGGTGACGCCGAGACTGTTCACGATGTGCACAATGTTACCGCAAACATTGTCGTATCCATATGGCAGCCTCGTGTCGGATGGTCGCGCCATGGACATCCCCTACGTGCGGGGTCGCGTCGCGACCCAGGCCCACGTCGCGCTCCCCGACGGAACCGTCGAGGAGGAGTTCGCGCGGAACGGGTTCTTCGGCCGCTACGCGCACCTCTATCGCGAGCACGCGCCGGTGGCGTGGACCCGGATCGAGGGGCCACTACGACCGCGGCTCTACGATCTCGCGGCTGCGCCACCCGGTGACTACCTCGCCAGCCGCGTCCACGTGCTCGCGAACGCGGACTGCAAGGTGCACGTCGCAGCGCTCCGCGAGGCGATGCCGTATCTGTTCCGCAACGCGGATGCGGACGAGCTGCTGTTCGTGCACGCGGGCGCCGGTCGGCTCGAGACCGATTTCGGGTCGCTCGCCTACGAGCCGGGGGACTACCTCGTGCTCCCGCGCGGCACGACGTACCGGCTCGCGCCGACGAGCACGACGAACCTCCTGATCGTCGAGACCGCGGGCGAGCTCTCGGTGCCGGAGCGCGGCATGCTCGGGCAGCACGCGCTGTTCGATCCCGCCGTGCTCGACGTTCCGTCGCCGGAGGAGCGCTCGCAGCTCGCGTCGGGCTTGGGCGGCTGTCGGCCCGGCGAGTGGCGCGTGGTGATCCAGCGCCAGGGTGCGCTGACGTCGGTGTTCTACCCGCACTGTCCGCTCGATGCGGTGGGGTGGAAGGGAACGCTGACGGTGTGGCGGCTCAACGTCCGTGACATCCGGCCGGTCTCGAGCGACCGCTATCACCTGCCGCCGTCGGCGCACACGACGTTCGTCGCGGCGAACGTGGCGATCTGCACGTTCGCGCCGAGGCCGCTGGAGAACGGCGACCCCCGTGCGCTCAAGGTGCCGTTCTATCACTCGAACATCGACTTCGACGAGGTGCTGTTCTATCACGCGGGAGAGTTCTTCAGCCGCGACGGCATCCGACCGGGGATGCTGACGTTCCACCCGCAGGGCATCCATCACGGGCCACAGGCGCGGGCCGCGGCGCGCGCGCCGGCGGCACAGCGCACCGAGGAGATCGCGGTGATGATCGACACGCGCCGGCCGCTCGACGTGTGCTCGCCCGCGACCGCCTACGAGGTCACCGACTACTGGAAGAGCTGGCAGCCGGAGGACGAGCGATGACCACCGCCCTCGCCAATCCATGCGGCCTGCGCGGCCTGGCGTTCCTCGAGCTCGCCGCGCCCGATCCGGCGGCGATCCATCGCCTGCTGCTGGCGTTCGGGTTCTCGCGCACGATGCATCACGTCGCGCGCCGCGTGGATCTCTACGAGCAGGGTGCGATCCGCTTGCTGCTCGACCGGTCGCCGGCCGGGTTCTCCGCGCGGTTCGCGGCGGCCCACGGTCCGTGCATCTCGGCGATGGGCCTCGAGGTCGCGAACGCGACCATGGCGCTTCACGCGGCCACGGAGCGCGGCGGTCGTCTGCAGGACGGCGATCTCCAGACCGCCACCGGGCGACCGGTGCCCGCGATCGCCGGGATCGGCGAGTCGCTGATCTACTTCCTCGATCCGGACGACAGCTGGACCACGCTCGGCTTCGTTCCGCTCGACGCGCCGGATCGCGTCCCTGCGAAAGGCTTCACCGCGATCGACCACCTGACCAATAACGTGCCGCGCGGCGAGCTCGCGCGGTGGGCGAGCTTCTACCGCGACGTGTTCGGGTTCACCGAGGTCCGCTACTTCGATATCCGGGGGGCGAAGACGGGCCTTCACTCGTTCGCGATGCGCTCGCCGTGCGGCACGTTCTGCATTCCGATCAACGAGGGCAGCGAGACCGGCAGTCAGATCGACGAGTACCTCGAGGAGTACCGCGGGCCGGGGATCCAGCACCTCGCGTTCCTCACCGACGACATCCTCGGGTCCTTGAAAGCGCTGGAGGGAACACCGATCCAGTTCCTCGACATCGACGAGGACTACTACCGCGACGTGTTCGATCGCGTGCCGAACGTGCGCGAGGATCACGCCGAGATCGCGCGCCGCGACGTCCTCGTGGATGGCGACGCCGAGGGCTACCTGCTGCAGATCTTCACGAAGAACCTGATCGGGCCGATCTTCATCGAGCTGATCCAGCGCCGGAACCACGCCTCGTTCGGAGAGGGGAACTTCACGGCGCTGTTCCGGTCGATCGAACGCGACCAGCAGCGTCGGGGCTATCTCCGCTAGCGCTGGGCACCGCGCGGGGGGCGGAGCGCGCGGTGCCCGCGAAGGCCGATGCAGGCTCGGTTGCTGGTTCCGGCGCCGCGGTTCGTGGTGCCAGCTTGCTTCATGGTGTGGTATGACCAGGGTATGACCCGGTACGAGAAGATCACGATCAGCCTGCCCAGCCGGGCCGCGGAGAACGCACGCAAGGCGGTCAAGGAGGGACGCGCATCCAGCGTCAGTGCGTACATCGTGGACGCGCTCCACCAACAGACGAAGACGGATGACTGGGACGTGGTGTTCGCAGAGATGATGGAGGAGACGGGGGGGCCGATGAAGGAGTGGGAGAAGCGTGCCGCGACGCGGGCGCTGGGACTGCTGCCGAATGGCAAGCCGGATCCGAACGCCCCGCAGATCATCTACGCCCGCAAGATCTTCGAAGAGGAGCGCCGCAAGTACGAGCGAGCCCAAGCCAAGCGCGCGCGAGGGAGGACGGCGACAAAGCGTCCAGCGCGGCGGAAGGCGCGATGACCGGGTACACCTTCGACGCGGGCGCGTTGATCGCGCTCGAACGCAACGACCGGACCGTCACCGACATCGTCGGTATGGCGCGGAGGTTCGATATCCCGATCAGGGTGCCGGCCGGCGTGATCGGGCAGGTCTGGCGCGATGGCAGCCGGCAGGCGCGGCTCGCCGCGCTACTCGGCCGGAGCGATGTCGTCGTCGAGCCGCTCGACGAGCTGCGAGCCAAGGCTGCAGGCAGACTGTGTGGAATACGCGGGACGTCGGACGTGATCGACGCTTCGGTCGTTCTCTGCGCACGACTTCACAAGCATCGGGTCGTGACCTCGGATCCCGTAGACCTGCGACGCCTGGATCCGACGCTCGTGCTGATCGTTGTCTGACGGTCAGGGCGTCATGCGCGATGCGAGGAAGGCGGCGAGGGCGATCATGTCGTCGGGTGTCATGTCCTTGACGACGGGGGACATCAGCGCCGCGTCGGAGCCGCGGCGCGCGCCGGTCTGGAGATCGCGCAGCTGACGCACGAGATACGTCGGCGACCGACCTGCGATCGGTGGGATGTTCGCGACTCCACGGAGATCGACGCCGTGACACGCCGAGCACGCGAACGTGCCGCTCGGCCCCCAGCCCCGCGCGAGCCGTTGGCCAAGCGCGACGCTTCCGGGCGGCACGTACGCCGTGTATGCGGTCTCGGGATCACGCCGCTCGAAGCGCTCGATGTCGTCGGGCATCTCGACGATGCGACGGCCGAGTGGCTCGGTGCCACCGGCTGGATCGCGCCGGTAGATCCAGCCGGCCACGATGGTCTTCGGGATGGTGTCGGCCTCGACCACGCGGACGAACGAGCGGTGGCGCTGCCGCGCGAAGTAGTCGGCGGCGGCCGCGATCTCCGGATCGGTCGCGGCCTTTGCGGAGCGCAGCATCGCGTCAGTCGGCAGCCGGCCCGGGATCGAGCTCGCGCGCGAGCCATCGCGGAAGTGCCGCATCTGACTCGCGATGTACTCGCGCGGTAGCCCGGCGAGCGCCGCGTTCTCGGGCCG
>JAYVLW010000164.1:0-6976 GCA_043759315.1 Myxococcales bacterium | reverse complement strand
TCGTTGCGGTAGGTCGCCTTCCGCTTCTCGTGATCGAGCTCCTTGAAGCCGTGGTAGCAGCGGCCGATGTGGCTGTGACGGTCGAGCTTGAACACGTTGCCGAGCCGGCGATCCACCATCACGCCGCGGATCGCCCAGCGCGGGTCATAAGTGAGGGTGCGGATCGCCTCCGGATATCCGTGCTTCTCGATCAGCTTCCGCAGCGTCAGCTCGATCGAGAGCTGCTCGAGCTTCTCCTGGTGGTACAGCGCGAGCGTGTAGTCCATGTCGAACCCGATCATCTCGATCGAGTCCATGCGGAGGTTCCGGTTGCAGAACACGCGGTTCTTGCGCGGAACGTCGATCTCCGTCGTGGTCTCACCCAGAAGCGTACCGAGCTGCGCGTCGAGGTCCGGGGGCGCGACGACCATTCGGGTCAATTGTAGCGTGATCTCGCCGGTCCGGCGCCCCGTTCGGAGTGCGCGACTGGGATACATTCGGGGTATGGCCGCGTCGCCACCTCCCTGGAACCGCTCTCCGGACCCGTTTGCCGAGCTGATCTCCGCCGAGGCCATCGCCGCGCGCGTGGCGGAGCTCGGGGCGCAGATCACGGCAGAGTATGCCCCGCTCGTCGGGGCCACCAACGTGGTCGTGATCGGCGTGCTCAAGGGATCGGTGATCTTCCTCGCCGACCTCGTGCGTCATATCGGCCTCCCGATCCACATGGACTTCATCGGCATCTCGTCCTACGGCGATGCCACCGTGTCGTCGGGCGTGGTGCAGATCACGCAAGATCTCTCGCGACCGATCGAGGGCAAGCACGTGATCGTGGTCGAGGACATCGTCGACACCGGTCACACCGTGCACTACCTCCTGGAGAACCTCGCCACGCGGCGGCCCGCGAGCCTCAAGCTTGCCTCGTTGCTCCACAAGCCGGAGCGCGCGGAGCGCCAGGTCGAGATCCACTTCCTCGGCTTCACGATCCCGAACAAGTTCGTCGTCGGCTACGGCCTCGACGTCGCGCAGCAATACCGGAACCTCCCGTTCATCGGGTACGTGCAGGGCGTCTAGATCGTGAACGAGGATGGGCTCCAGAAGCTCCCGGCAGCGCTGTTCGAGATCGGGAAGCTGATCGGCTCCGATCTCGATCCCGGCATCCTGCTGTCGCGGATCGCGGAGCTGATCTGCCAGCTGATCGACGCGAAGGCCTGCTCGGTGATGCTCCTCGACGCCGATCGCAAGCGCCTGCTCGCGAAGGCCGCCTACGGCCTGCGTACCGAGCGGATGCACACGCTGAGCTTCGCCGTCGGCGAGGGCGTCGCCGGCTGGGTGATGGAGCGCGGCACGCCCGCCCTCATCGGCGACGTCTCGCAGGACCCGCGCTATCTCATCCTCCCCGCGAACCAGACCCCGATCTCGTCGATGATCTGCGTGCCGCTCCTCGCGCGTGGCGAGCGCGTCGGCGTTGTCACCGCCACCAGCGAGCGGATCAACGCGTTCGATGCAAACCAGCTCGAGCTCGTCCGCTTCATCTCGACCACGATCGCGCTCGACATCGAGAACGTGCGGCTCCATCGCGTCGCGGTCACCGATCCGCTGACCGGCGCGTACAACCGCGAGTTCCTCGTCCAGCGCTTGCCGCAGGAGATCGAGGCCGCGATCGACCGTGATCGCACGCTCTCCGTCGCGATGGTCGATGTCGATCACTTCAAGGCCGTCAACGATCAGCACGGGCACGGTGTCGGCGACGTCGTTCTCGCCGAGGTCGCACGTCGGCTGCGCAGCGCGATCCGCAACGGCGACCTGCTCGTGCGCTACGGCGGCGAGGAGTTCCTCGTCGTGCTCCCCAAGGCCGATGCAGGACGCGCCTGGGAGGTCGGCGAGCGCATGCGGCAGCGGGTGTGCGAACGCGCATTCGACGTCGGGGACGGCCTCGCGCTCCTCCTCCGCATCTCCGTCGGGATCGCGCAGTGGCGGATGGGAGAACCGATGCCCGATCTGATCGAGCGCGCCGACGTCGCACTCTACGGCGCGAAGGAGCGAGGTCGAAACCGCGTCGAGGTCGCGCCGTGACCGACGGGGGCGACAAGCCGGAGAAACCGGACCCGTTCGCTCCGCTACCGCTCGCAACCCTCCCGCCGGTGCGCGGCAAGGACAGCTCGGGACCGACGCCGAAGGCGGCGAAGCAGCCCGCGGAGACCATTCCCGGGACACCGACGGCCGCGTCGCCTCGTCCCCCCGCGCCTCCGACCGAGGCACCTGCCGCGCGCACCCGGGCGCCGAGCATTCCGCCGAATGCGTTCGCCCAGCCGGCACCACCGGCCGACGACGTGACATGGACCTCGTCGAGCGGCGAGCGGGTCTCGTCGGAACATGCGCCCTCGGGTGGCGCCGCCGCGCTCGCGGATCTCGCCGAGCTCGGCCCCGCCGGCGGACCGCCGGCATCCAGCGGCCAGGTCTGGGAGACGCCGGCCGGAGCCACGTGGACAGACACCGGCCACACAGGAGGGGCGCAAGCGTGGAGCGAGGCCCCGGCCGGAACCGCGGCGCAGGCGTGGACCGAGGCACCCGCCGCCGCGGCGCCCGAGTCCCCGCTCCTCCCCCAGACCTACAACGAGGACGAGCTGCGCGATGCGGTCGGGGCCACGCCACGCGTCGAACCAAACAAGAAGAAGCGCGCGGCAACACCCGCGCCCGTGCCCGATGATGATGACGACGACGACGGTGGGAGCGGCAAGCGAACGAGCCGCAGGACCCTGTTCGTCGCGGCGGCGAGCATCGTGATGGGCGGCGGCATCGCGGCCCTGGTCCTGCTCGGGAAGGTCAACAGCGCTCGTTACTCCCTCGCGTGCGAGGAGGACCGGGTCGTCGTCGAGCAGGGACGCTCGTTCCCGCCGTGGGGAACGGCGACGCTCGACGGCGCCGAGTGGAAGCCCCTCAAGATCCCGGCGGAGACCGCATGTCATCCGCGCGAGACGGAGGACCGGGCCGAGCTCGCGGGCTGGTACCTCAAGATGCTCACCGACTTCGCCGACAAGCAGCTCTCGGCGCGCGAGATCACGAAGGTCGACGAGGCGGAGGCGGCGCTGAAGCAGGCCTTGCTCGTCACCCGCGCGTTGCGCACCGACGAGGACGCGAAGACCGCGCGCGGCGACATCGATCGCCTGCTCGGCGATGTCGTGTACTGGCGCGCGTCGGCGCGGCTCAAGAGTGCCTCCGATGCGCTGGCCGACGCTGCGAAGCAGTTCGACGCGGCAGCCACCGCGCGACCGCAGCACTTCAAGGACGCGGCCGAGTGGGCGAAGTACACGCGCATCATCATCGACCAGCTGCGCGCGGGCCCCGGCGGAGTCCCCGCGGCGACCTTCCCTCCGGCGCCGCCGCTCGAGCGCCCGACCGCACCGACCGGTGTCGCGTTGCCGGTCGAGCCCGAGGGCAGCGGAGCCGAGCCGCCCCCACCGCCAGCGCCGGATGCCGGCGTGCCGAGCGGCGGCGTGTTGCTCTGAGCGTGTGCCGCGACGCCATCAGTGCCGTTCGCAGCGCGGCTCCGGCGGCGCGCGAATCCCAAGCCGTGCGACGGCTCGGGTGTCGCGAGCGAGGCGACGGCAGCGCGGGATTGCGCGTGTTAGCGTTCGCACATGAACCGGATGGTGGTGGCTGCGCTTCTCCTCGCAGCGTGCGGCAACAAGTCGAGCGGCGGCGGCGGCAGCGCGGGGAGCGGCAGCGCCGGTAGCGGCAGCGCGGGAGGCGCCGGGCCAGTCGACGTCGTCGAGCTCGATGGCAACGCGCTCACGCGCAAGGTCGTGAAGCAGGCGTTCGGCGGATCCGTGCCGGCGTTCCCGCTGCTGTCGAAGACGGGCGTCGCGGCGGTCTCCGTGGAGACCCAGCTGCGTACGGGCGAGGGCTCGATCTACTCGGTGATGTTCGTCCCACCGGGCGCGGGTGGCCCGTGGGACCAGATCGAGACCATCGTCCTCGTCGACGCCCTGCTCGCGAAGCTCCTCACCGAGGGTTCGCCGGATGGCACGAGCGAGCCGATCTATGATCGCGACGGCATCGCGACGCGAGCACTCACGACGAAGGCGCGGCTCGAGAGCGATGGCTACACGCCCTTCGAGGGCACCGTCGATCCGGTGGTGCGCGATCAGCCGGCGCTGGTCGGCCCCGTGTTCATCGAGCAGACGTCGACCGAGGCCGGTCTCCAGCTCCAGCTCGCCGACCCCTCCGGGATCGTTCACGCGACCGACAACATCCTGAACCAGCAGACCGCGATGGTCTCGACCCAGGACTGCACCGCCAAGCCGATCGTGAAGCGCGCCTGGTTCCACGGCGCTCGCAAGCGCGTGCTGGTCGAGATCGGGTGGGAGACCCCGAGCGAGTGCGTGCCGCCGGAGCATCAGTACCGGCTGTTCGCGCTGAAGACGTAGAGCGTCCGGGACCAGCTCCGCCTGACATCACGTCCGGCACAGACGTTGCCTCTCTCGCGCCCATGCGGATTCGATTTGATCGAGGAACCCTGGTGATCGAGGCACAGGACGAAGGCGAGGATCCCTCGCGGATTCCGCGAGCTACGTGGGATGCCGAGCTGCTCGGCTGGCGGGTTCCCGCCGAGGATCATGCGTCCGTGATCGCCCGGATCTCGGACGCAGGCGGCCGGATCTCGGACGAATGCCGGACGCCGCGCGTCGTCGACAGCTGGTCGATGCCCGAGCTGCGGTGGTATCAGCGCGAGGGGATCGCGCGATGGGCGGCCGCGAATCGGCGCGGCGTGATCGCGCTGCCGACCGGCGCGGGCAAGACCATCGCGGCGATCGCAGCGATCGCCGAGCTCGGCATGTCGACGCTGGTGCTCGTGCCCACGCGGGTGCTGCTCGACCAGTGGGCGCGCGCGCTCGCCGCGGCGTGGCCCCATCCGATCGGCCGGCTCGGGGACGGCGATCACCAGGTGCTGCCGATCACCGTGGCTACCTACGCGAGCGCGGCCGTGTGGGCGCCGCGGATCGGCGACAGGTTCGGGCTCGTCGTCGTCGACGAGGCGCACCACCTCGGCGCCTGGTGCCCGTCGGAGATCCTCGAGATGCTGACGGCGCCCGCACGACTCGGCCTGACCGCAACACCGCCCGATGACGCCGGCGCTCTGCTCCGCCACGTCGGACCCGTCGTGTACGCACGAACCGTCGAGGAGCTCGTGGGCGATGGTCTGGCACCGTACGTCCTCGAGACGATCAACATCGAGCTCACGCGCCTCGAGCGCGCGCGCTATCGCGAGGCCCGCGCACGGTTCACGAGCGGGTACGCGCCGTTCCAGCGCGCACTGCCCGGTGCGAGCTGGCGCGAGTTCGTGCAGGCGGCCCGCAAGACCGCCGCCGGGCGAGATGCGCTCGCTGGCTGGCGCGAGTACCGCGCGTTGATCGCCTACCCCGCTGGCAAGCGCGAGGTGCTGCGGACCCTGCTCGCGCGCCACGCCGGCCAGCGCACGCTGGTGTTCACCAGCGACAACGCGACCGCGTACGCGATCGCGCGGGAGCTGCTCGTCATGCCGATCACGCACGAGATCACCCGCGCCGAGCGCACCACGGCGCTCGCGCGGTTCACCGCGGGGGACCTCCCGGTCCTGGTCTCGTCGCAGGTCCTCGACGAAGGCCTCGACGTTCCCGACGCGGACATCGCGATCGTCGTCGGGGGCACGGGCAGCGCCCGCCGCCATATCCAGCGCATCGGCCGC
This sequence comes from Myxococcales bacterium, assembly GCA_043759315.1. Taxonomy (GTDB): domain Bacteria; phylum Myxococcota_A; class Polyangia; order Haliangiales; family Haliangiaceae; genus JABFXX01. The sequence continues at coordinate 1,272 of JAYVLW010000164.1, read as the reverse complement.
GTGCTGCGCCCTCGCGCGGGCAAGCGCGCGCACGTGTACGAGCTCGCGGTCGCCGAGACCGCGGAGATCGGCTACCTCGCGCGCCGGCGGGCCGGCCTGAGCGACACGGCGATCGGAGGTGTGCCGTGATCGCCGCGGCGAACGCCTCGCCCGCTGCCGAACCAGGCCGTGTCGCCGACGGCGACGGCGCGACCTCGATGCGGCTCTACGACGAGCGCGACATGGTGTGGATCGCGGCGATCGTGGACACCGTGGTCGCGTGCACCGGCCTGCCGTGGCGCGTGCTGCGCGAGCGCCTCGAGCACTCGCCGTACGGGGCCGTGCGCGTGGCTTCGATCCTCGGCGCGTTGCGCCGCGTGCTCGGCGGGCGCGGCGCACGAGCGCGGATCGCGCGCGAGGTCCGCGCTCTCGTGCTTGGCCCCCCCGCACTCGACGACGCGGCGTGCACGGAGCGCCTGCTCGCGGCCGGCACGAAGCTCGGCGTCGAGACCGACTCCGTGCGCGAGCTCCTGTGGATCGACCTCGCGAACGAACGCCCGGTCGCACTACCCGACGGGCGACCCGCGGAGCGACGCCTCGCCGCCTACGCGAACCTCGATCGCGTCCAGCGCGCCGTTCGCCGCGCGCGCGAGCTGCGGCTCCGCGTCGAGGGCGAGGCACACGAGCTGATCCGCACGGCTGCGCGATGGGGCCTGATCACCACGATCTCGCGGGACGGCAACGCTACCGTGCTCGACGTCGTCGGCCCCCTCTCGCTGTTTCACGCGACGGGCGTCTACGGCCGCGCCCTCGCGGCGCTCGTGCCTCAGCTCGCCGACCAACCGCGATTCGCGCTGACGATGACCTGCGACTTCGGCCACGGCCCCGCAATGCTGCGCCTCGCGCCGCCCGCGCTGCTACCGCCTGCCTCCGAGGCGCGCAGCCGACCGAGCATCGCCGTGCGCCTCGCGCGGCAGCTCGCGCAGCATGGCGCCCAGGTGACGCTCGATCCACCGCCGCTCGCCCACGGCGCGTCGCTGCTCTACCCGGAGCTCGCCGTCCGCGTCGGCCAACGCACCTGGTTCGTCGAGCTCGTCGGGTTCGCGACGGCGGACTACGTCGCTGCAAAGCTCGCGCGCTACGCCACCGCGGGCGTCCGGGACGTCGTGCTCGCCGTCGACGAAGCGCGTGCACCGGGAACCTCAGGAGATCCGCGTGTCCTTGCGTACGCGGGTAAGCTCGGCGCCCGGACCCTGCTCGATTTCCTCGCGAGGCCGTCGTGAGGTCGCGTGG
>JAYVLW010000163.1:0-9127 GCA_043759315.1 Myxococcales bacterium | reverse complement strand
CTCGAGCGTGCGCGCGCGGCCCTTGCGGAGCTCGACGAGCGCGAACGCCGAGTCGGCTCGGCACACGCGGCAACCTTCCGAGCCCGTGCCGATCACCTGCGACTGCGTGAGCTCGCGACAGCGCTCACACGAGGCTGATTCGCATGGTTGCGCGGTTCCGGCGCAACCCCGCGCGGATCTCGCCCGACCGACGCTCGCCGCGACCATCGCTCTCCGCACTTGGCCGCGGTCGCGCACTTGCAGGGTAGGGCGCCCATGTGGCTGTCCCTGGCTTGCGCCCTTTCTGTCGTCCTCGCGACGGGCTGCGGAGATGATGGTCCCCCAGCGGTCCAGCCGGCGGGTCCTACCTGCGGCAACGGCGTCGTCGATATCGACGAGCAATGCGAGCGCCTCGCGGGTTGCACCGGGGACGAGCGTTGCACCGCGGACTGCCTGTGTGAGGCCCCGGCTACCCGGCCGCCGAACAGCCAGGATCTGATCGACAGAGCCTTCGCTGCCGGAGTGATCGATTATCCAACCTCGCTCGAGTACCGCGTGTGGGCGTTGTTCGCTGCGCCCGAACTGCCCGCGGCGTATGACGGCACCGGGAACGCGGGCGAGGACACGAGCCTGTTCATCGAGCTCAGCCGGATCCGAGGACAACTACCAGCTCCCATTGCTGCCGCGATCGCGCCGTACCTCGTTCGTCCGACGGATCCGCTCAGCGTCTACTCGATCGCGCCGATGTTCACGAGTGCCGTCGCACCGGCCTTGGTGAACGCGGGAGATCCACCTCCGATCGGTTGTCCACCCTCGGCCGTTGTCGGTCGCGCCGATTGGCGCGCCTACGAGACCGAGCACTTCGTGGTGTGGTCCTGCGGTGGCGGGGTCAACGGAACCGATCCTCTTGCAGCCCAGCGCGGGATCACGGGGGCCCTCGCCGAAGAGGTCTACAGCAAGCTGGTCCCGAAACTGAAGGTCCCGCGAAGTGACGACTTGCCGCTCGGCCCATCGCCCACGACCCGGACCGACATCTACTTGCTCGTCACCAATCAATGCCGCAACCGCGGCGGGGTGTGCGTGCCCGTCGGCGGGGACGACGCTCTCGCGGCGGCCGTCACGGCCACGCCGTGCGACGCAGTCGACGGGCCGCTGACCACGAGCTCGTATCTGATCATCGACGCGAATCAAGTTCCGGTCGCCGCGCCCACTGGACCATCAAAGCTCCGCGCCACGCTCGCCCACGAGCTGTTCCATGCGATCTCGTTCAACCTGAACTTCGAGGCGCAAGGCGGCAGCTGCACGGGCGGCCAAACGCTTCCACCCTCGGAACGTAGGTCGTGGTTCACGGAAGCGTCCGCGGAGTGGGTATCGGCATCGTTTGTTCCGAGCGATTCCCCGAGCCGTCGCAAGGTCCTGTTCGATCTGTTCCAGAACTATCGCCCCAACAGCAAGTACGGCCTGCACTCGACGGAGGTCAAGAGTCATCCCTATGAAGCGTTCCTCTATCTGTACTTCGTCCAGGAAGAGACGAACGACAAACCAGACGTGCTCTTGAGCTTCTGGAATGGGAATGGCGGCGCGAGGACGATCGTGGACCTCGACAACCGCCTCAACGCGCTGTTTCCGTTCAACGCTCACTTCCGCGACTTCGCGGTTCGCAATGTCAACCGCGACCTTCCTGGCTCTCCCATCGCGATCGCCCACGCCGGTTTTGACGAGGCGCTTCCATTTACAGACGAGTTCGCCTCGAAGGTCCTCCAGCCGGTGCTCGTCTTCGCCGGACCCGTCTCGGACCTCGAGTCCAGGCTCGATGTTGCACCGCTCGCGATGCAGCTCGAGCGCTATCAACTGCAACCCGACGTTCGTTTCCTCAAGATCGATGCCAGCACTGTTGGAAACGGATCGCACCTGGCTCTCGACGCGATCGTGAAGATCAAGGGTGAATGGAGTCGCCGACGCATCGAGGGCCAGGTCTTCGAGTTCTGTCGCGACAACGAGAAGGACGACATCGACGAGCTCTACGTCGTTTACTCGAACTTCGATCACAGTCGCGGCGGCAAGATGCAGGGCAATTTTCGCATGACGTCACAGCTCGCGTGTCCGGGTGGATGGCGCGGCACGTTCAAGTTGATCCAGACACTCGACGAGACGACGTTCGAGACGCAGCCCTCGGGTACCTCCGCCACGACTCGTCATGATCGTGACGAGCAGATCTGGACCGTCACGGGCACGCGTCTGGTGTCCCAGCCGGGGGCACCTCCAGGATCCAAGACCGAAACGATCGATACCTCGTGGCAAGGCTCGAAGAGCGTCGCGAGCACGTCGAGTGTCATGGACTCGTGCGGCACGGCGACGAGCAACACATCCGGATCGGGTACGGGATCATCGATCAGCGCCTTCGCCGCATTCGCGACAGGGGCCGGCGGCTACACGATCCAGCCGACGATGGCTGCGACCAGCTACATGATCGACACGGTGTCGATGTTCCAGAACTGCCCCTCGGGGGCTGGAACAACGTACGGACAGCAGATGAGCGCCGAGGCCTGGTCGATCCTGCTCTCGATTCCGGAGTTCGCGTTGCTGACGCCGAAGCCGAACGAGCCTGGACACTTTGTCGGCCGCGGGACCTATCTGCGTGACGTCCAGCCACGCCCGGGTGGCCAGCAGGTGATCGACATCTCCGGGGAGTGGGACCTGACGCGCACGTCGGGGCCACCCGAGTAGCGGCAGTTGATAACGAAGTAAGTACTTCGCTAAGCGCGCAGCCGTTCAGACGAGAAATTTTGCGTCGGAGGAGGCGGCGGCCTACCATTTTCGGTGCGATGAACCGCCACATCTCCGGAATCCTGATGGTGCTCCTCGTCGGGTGCACCACGCCGATGTCGGCGATGCGCTCCGACAACAAGCGTCTCAACCAGACCGTCGAGGAGCTGCGCGACGACAAGCGCGCCCAGGACCGCAAGCTGAAGGATCTGCAGCACCAGCTCGACAAGCTGCGCGCCGACAAGGTGACCGCGCTGGTCGGGTCGATGCCGCCGCTGCGGGAAGAGGTCGCCGGTCCCGCCGGAGCGACCACGACGATGACGACCGCGAGCGATGGCGGTCCGTCGCGGATCGTCGCGATCACCGACGACGGCACCGAGATCGTGTACGAGGGCGATGCCGCGCTCGGCAAGGTCGCCACCATGGAGGATGACGTGACACCCCAGGCGTCGCCCCGGCGGATCGCGCGCCGCGAGGTCGCCGCGGTCGGTGCGTATCAACCTCCCGCGGGCAGTGGCATCGAGGTCTCTCGCCGCATTCCGGGCGTCTCGGCGCGCACCGCGCGGGTCGCGACCCGCGATCGCGAGCAGCCGACGGAGCGCTCCGACGAGGCCGGCGCCGACTATCGCGCGGCCGTGGAGCTCGTGAAGGCAGGCAACCACACCGAGGCGATCGACGGCCTGCGCGCGTTCCTCCGCAAGTTCCCGCGCCACGACTACGCCGACAACGCGCAGTACTGGCTCGGCGAGGCCTTCTATGCCCAGAAGGACTACCCGCACGCACTCGCGGAGTTCCGCAACGTGATCGAGACCTACCCGCGCGGAAACAAGGTCCCCGACGCCCTGCTGAAAGTCGGATACTGCTATGGGGCGCTCGGCCAGGGAGACAAGGCGCGCGCTGTCCTGGAGCAAGTCGTGAACCTCTATCCGAAGACCGAGCCAGCCGCGCTCGCGACCAAGCGATTGGAGACTCCGTGAAGCACTGGTGGCTGACAGCGTTGGTGCTCGCGCCCACGGCGGCGTTCGCGCAACCGTTCCCCACGGTCGAGGCGCCGACGACCCTGAACCCCGGCGCGACCGGAAACCAGAACCCCACGCCGCCTGCCCCGAGGTCGAGTCCGGCACCGAAGTCGAACGTGATCGTCGTCGGTCCCGACGGCAAGGTCACGAGTGGCGATGCCGCGCCCGCGGAGAGCGGGTACTACATCTCGGGTGGTGCCGCGACGCCGATCGACGATCGCGACGTCCACACCGGCGTGGTCCCGGATCTTCACGTCGTGCGCACGGGCGACACGCTGTGGGACATCTGCTTCTACTACTTCAACGATCCGTGGCAGTGGCCGAAGATCTGGTCGTACAACCCGCAGATCACGAACCCGCACTGGATCTACCCCGGTGACCTCGTGCGCCTGTTGCCGCGCGGCATGTTCGTCCAATCGCCGACCGGACCCGAGCCCGACATCAAGCCTGAGCCGGGCGTCGATCGCCCCGTCGCACCGACGAAGAAGTCCGAGGTCAGCCTCAAGCAGGTGGCGTTCGTGCAGAAGGCCGACCTCGACAAGTCGATCACGATCGACGGCGCGGTCGACGAGAAGGAGCTGCTCGGCGACGGCGACTCGGTGTACCTCCGCTATCCCGAGGGCAAGCCTCCGCAGGTCGGTCAGCGCTATTCGATCTATCAGCCGGGAAAGTCCGTCAAGAGCGGCGACACCGAGTACGGCTCGTACGTGCGCCTGCTGGGCACGCTCGAGGTCGTGAGCGTCAAGCAGGACAAGCGCGCGCGTGGTGTGATCCTCAACGCGACGCGCGAGATCACACGCGGCGCGAAGGTCGGCCCGCTGCTCAAGACCTACCGGAACGTCGCGCCCGTGCTCCCGTCGGTCGATGCGCAGGGCTCGATCGTCGGGCTGATCGCGCACGACGAGCTGATCGGTGATGGCGAGATCGTGTTCCTCAGCCTGGGCCAGAAGTCTGGCGTGAAGGTCGGCAACCGCATGTTCGTCGTGCGGCGCGGCGATGCGAAGCCCGATCGGATGGACAACAAGGTCGGTCAGGATGACCGTCGGTTCCCGGCGCGCGCGCTCGGCGAGATCGTGGTCGTCGAAGTCGGCGAGAACGCGTCGGTCGGTCTCGTGACGCTCTCCGTGCAGGAGATGGCGATCGGAGATATCGTGATGATGCAGAAGGCGCAGTAAGGCCGCCCCCGGCTGTTCGGCTAGCCGCTGCGCGCACCGTATATAAGGTAGGGCGATCAGCCAACCGGCTGGAATCGCTCATCCGGCGCCTCACGCACTTGACGGGGCCGCGGCAGGTAGCTAATTGCTTCCCCCCTGTGACCTCCGCCGTGCTCACCCCCGGGCTCCTGCCGCAGCGCCTCGAAGCGCTGGGCTGGAGGCGCACCGTGCGCGTACGGGGCGTGCTGGTGGATGGGCCGGCCGTGGCGATCGTCGGAGCGCGTGCCGCCACGCAGATCGGGATGGATCGCGCCCATGCACTCGCGAAGCACCTGGCGGGGCGCGGCGTGCGGATCGTCTCGGGCGGAGCGCTCGGGATCGATGGTGCGGCGCACCGCGGAGCGCTCGCGGCCCGCGGCGCGACCACCGTGGTGCTCGGCTCGGGGCTCGATGTGCCCTATCCAGTGCGCCATCAGCCACTGTTCGCGCAGATCCTCGAACAGGGTGGCGCGCTGGTCAGCGAGCTCGAGAATGACGAGCAGCCGCGACGCTCCACGTTCGTTCAGCGCAACACGCTGATCGCCGCGCTCGCGGACGCCGTGCTCGTGATCGAGGCGGACGTGCGGTCCGGATCGCTGTCCACGGCGCGGGCCGCCCACGAGCTCGGTCGCGTGATCGCCGCGTGGCCCGGGAGCCGGGGGTGCGATCGCTTGCTCGCGAGCGGCGCGGGGATCCTCGAATCCGCGCGAGATGCGGAGCTCGCGCTCGCAGGAACGCCGAGGCCGGCGCCGGCGCCGGAGCTCGATCCGGTGGCGCGAGCCGTGCTCGCTGCGATCGAGGACGGGGCGGTCGGCGTCGATGCGATCGCGCTCCACACAGGTTTGGCGGTGCGCGCAGTCTTGCGCGCGCTGCCGTCGATCGAGCACTCGTTCTTTGCGAGGAAGCAGTGAGTAAAGACGACAAGAAGGCGAAGGCGAAGAAGGCGAAGGCTGGTAAGGCCAAGCCCGCGAAGGCGTCCGCGAAGGACAAGGCCCTCGCCGTTGCCAAGCCTGCAAAGGCCGCGGCTCCCGCGAAGGAGCCCAGGCCGGCGAAGGAAGCCAAGCCGGCCAAGGCGCCCAAGGAGGCGAAGCCTGCGAAGGTGCCCGCCGTCGCGAAGGTCAAGGAGCCGCCCGTGAAGGGCAGCAAGGCCTGGAAGAAGGAGAAGGCGCTCGCCGATGCGGCGGAGGCCGCCGAGGTCGAGTCCGAGGCCAAGCGCAAGCCCAAGAAGGTCAAGCCCGGATCCGCGCTCGTCGTCGTCGAGTCGCCGGCGAAGGCGCGCACCATCGGCAAGTACCTGGGCAGCGGCTACGTCGTGAAGGCATCGGTTGGCCACGTCCGCGATCTCCAGAAGAAGGCGCGGTTCAAGGGCGATATCGGGATCGATCTCGAGGACGGCTCGTTCGAACCCAGCTACGAGGTGATCGACGGCAAGAAGAAGGTCGTCGCCGAGATCCGCAAGGCGGCACGCGAGAACGAGACCGTGTACCTCGCCTCCGATCCGGATCGCGAGGGCGAGGCGATCGCGTGGCACATCGCGGAAGAGATCAAGGACGTCAACACGAACTACAAGCGGATCCTGATCAACGAGATCACGAAGAAGGGCGTCACCACTGCGATCGCCGCGCCGCGCGAGATCGACATGAACAAGACGAACGCGCAGCAAGCGCGGCGCGTCCTCGATCGGCTCGTCGGGTACAAGATCAGCCCGATCCTGTGGGAGAAGGTCCAGCGTGGCCTGTCCGCGGGTCGCGTGCAGTCCGTCGCGGTGCGACTGGTGTGCGAGCGCGAGGAGGAGATCAAGGCGTTCGTGCCCGAGGAGTACTGGTCGGTCGACGTCACCTGTCGGGCGGACCAGCCGCCGCCGTTCGAGGCCCGGATCTGGAAGTGGAAGGGCGAGAAGGCCGAGCCGAAGACCGGGGACGATGCACGCGAGATCGCGGCGGAGCTCGCCGCGGGAACGGCCACGGTCGCGAGCGTCGACAAGAAGGAGCGGCGCAAGAAGCCGCAGGCGCCGTTCATCACGTCGCGCCTGCAGCAGGACTCCGCACGCAAGCTGCGGTTCTCCGCGAAGCGCACGATGGCGCTCGCGCAGCGGCTCTACGAGGGCGTGGAGCTCGGCGATGAAGGCCCGACCGGCCTCATCACGTACATGCGTACCGACTCGACGCGCGTCTCCGACGACGCGATGACCGCGCTGCGCACGCACATCGGCGATACCTACGGCGCGGAGTACCTGCCGGAGACCCCCAACACGTACGCCAACAAGTCCAACGCACAGGACGCTCACGAGGCGATCCGCCCGACGCTGATGGAGTGGCCGCCGGAGCGCGTCGCCATCGCGCTCGCGGAGCACCCGGAGGGCCCGGAGCTGGTCAAGCTGTACACGCTGATCTGGCAGCGGTTCGTCGCGTCGCAGATGGTGCCCGCGGTGTACGACGCGACCACGATCGACATGGATCGCGGTCAGGCCGTGCTGCGCGCCACCGGGCAGGTGATGAAGTTCGCCGGCTACACCAAGGTCTACGAGGTCGCCGAGACCGACGACCTCAAGGCCGAGGCCGCCGAGAGCGCGGATCGTCTGCTGCCGCCGATCGATGTCGGCGACGTCGTCACCCTCGAGTCGGTGCGCCCCGAGCAGCACTTCACCCAGCCGCCGCCCCGGTTCTCCGAGGCATCGCTGGTCAAGGAGCTCGAGGAGAAGGGCATCGGTCGTCCGTCGACGTACGCGGCGATCATGTCGACCATCGTCGACCGCGGCTACGTCGAGAAGAAGGAGGCGCGGTTCACGCCCACCGAGCTCGGCATCCTGGTCAACGGGCTGCTCGTCGTCAGCTTCCCGGAGATCGTGTCGAGCGACTTCACGGCGAAGATGGAGTCCGATCTCGACCGCGTCGAGGAAGGCTCGCAGGACTGGCGGCTCCTGCTCGGCGGCTTCTACGCGCCGTTCAAGGCCGAGCTCGAGAAGGCCCAGGCCGAGATGCGCGACGTGAAGCGCGAGGAGATCACCACCGAGTGGACGTGCGAGAAGTGCGGCAAGCCGATGGTGATCAAGTGGGGCCGCAACGGCAGCTTCCTCGCGTGCCAGGGCTACCCGGAGTGCCGCAACACCATGGAGGTCGTGAAGAACCTCGATGGCACGTGGGAGAAGGTCCCGCCGCAGACCACCGACGAGATCTGCGAGACCTGCGGCGCGCCGATGACGATCAAGCGCGGTCGGTTCGGCAGCTTCCTCGCGTGCACGAAGTACCCGGAGTGCAAGACCACCAAGCCGATCTCGCTCGGCGTGAAGTGCCCGCGGCCCGGCTGCGGCGGCTTCCTCGCGGAGAAGCGGTCGCGGCGCGGTAAGCCGTTCTTCGGCTGCTCGAACTGGGCGAAGAAGCAGTGCGACTTCGTCGCGTGGGACCGCCCGGTCCCGCAGCCGTGCCCGATCTGCAGCGCGAAGTTCGTCCTCAAGAAGGAGAACAAGAGCGGCACCACCTTGCGCTGCATGGAGTGCGACTGGAAGCAGGGCGTCGACGAGGCCGAGGAAACCTCGGCGGCCTGAGATGCTGCTCGGGGTGGAGCGCAAATGACGTGGACTCCCGACGTCACGGTCGTCGGCGGCGGCATGGCCGGCAGTGAAGCGGCCTGGCAGCTCGCGGAGATCGGCCTGCGCGTGGCGCTCGTGGAGATGAAGCCGTGCGCGATGTCGCCGGCGCACCAGAGCCCGCTGCTCGGCGAGCTCGTGTGCAGCAACTCGCTGCGCAGCGATGATCCGGTGGCGCCCGCAGGGCTCCTGAAGCACGAGCTCCGCCGCTGCGGCTCGATGGTGATCGCGGCCGCGGATCAGCACCGGGTGCCGGCGGGGCAGGCCCTCGCGGTGGAGCGGTTCGGGTTCGCGCGCGCGATCACGCAGCGCCTCGCGCTGCACCCGCGGATCCGGATCGAGCGGCGGCGGCTCGACGAGCTCCCCAGCGGGCCGGTGATCGTGTGCACGGGGCCGCTCACCGAGGGCCAGCTCGGCGAGGTGATCCGCGCCGAGCTCGGCGGCGATCGGATGTACTTCTACGATGCGATCGCGCCGATCGTGGCCGCCGACTCGATCGACTTCGACTTCGCGTTCCGCGCCTCGCGGTGGGGCAGGGACATGGACACCCCAGGTCGCGACGCGCCCGAGGAGCGCGCGGCGGG
>JAYVLW010000162.1:0-8761 GCA_043759315.1 Myxococcales bacterium | reverse complement strand
CGCGTGGTCGGGACGATCTGTCGAAGGTGCCAGGCCTGCAGCTCGACCTTGCGCGTCGCATCGCGCTGGCGCACGGCGAGCACGCGGGTCAACAGGGCGACGACGGCGACGAGCAGGAGCAGCAACGCGGCGAACGCGAGCTGGACCGGGACCGCGCTGAACGTGAGCACCGGCGACGACAAGATCAGCTCGCCGTTGACGAAGCGGTACGTGGAGTCGAGGACGCCGATCGCTTCGAGGAACCACGGCACGGCGACCGCTCCGGCGAGAATCGCCGACACGATCCGGATGCTGCCGAACGAGGGATGCGCCGCATAGGCCATCAGGGTGGTGGTCACCAGCGTCGGCGCGATGATGAACGGACCGACCAGTCGGCACACGATCGCGATCAGGCCCGCGTTGATCAGCGCATTGAGGTAGATCCCGCGCTTCGAGATCTTGTCCTTGCGCGTCAGCGAATAGACCTGGCCTCCGCTGAGGATCGCGAGCGCGGCGAACGCGATCACGAACGTCATGTCGCGGACGCCGGTCCACACCAGGAGCGGCACGAACGCGAGGTAGCCGATCATCGAGTACGCGGCGAGCCGGCCCTGCGTGCGCGCGCTCTCGGTATCGAGCCGCGCGACCTGCGCCTCGACCTCGGCGGGCGTCTCCTTCGGAGGCTCGAGCATCAGCCGCGTCACCAGATCCGCGGCCTCCGAGGCGGTGGGGTCGAGCGCCAGCGCACGACCGGCGGCGCGCATCGCGTCGCGGCGGCTGGTCTCGTCGGTCCCGCGGGCGAGCGCGGCCTTCGCGGCCGAGATGTGATGCAGCGCGAGCTCGCGGCGCACGGCGAGATCGCGATCCCCGTCGAGGAACGCCTGCACGACGTCGCCGAGCGCGCGCGCGGAAGTGAAGCGCTTCGCCGGCTCGAGCTGCGTGGCGCGTTCACAGATCGCATCGAGCTCGGGCGGTGAATCCGGACGCTTCGACGACGGCTTCGCATCCAGCGGCTTCAAGATCGCGGTCAGGCTGCGGCGACCCACGTGGAGCGGCGTCGCCGACGCGATCTCGTAGAGGATGCAGCCGAGCGCGTAGATATCGGCGGCCGGGCCCGCGCGATCGCCCGCGAGCTGCTCCGGCGCCATGTACGCGGGGGTGCCGAGGATGGTGCCCGCGCGGGTCTCGCCGCTGTCGAGCGAGAGGTCCTGCTTGCTTGGGATCACGCCGCTCTCGCTGTCCGGATCGGTGACCGCGCGCGCGACGCCCCAGTCGAGCACGTAGACCTCGCCGAAGTCCCCGAGCATGATGTTCGCGGGCTTGAGATCGCGGTGGATGATGCCAGCTGAGTGCGCGAACTCGATCGCGAGGCAGACATCCGCGAACGCGCGGAGCAGGCGTCGCCGCGTGGCGACCTCGTCCTCGCTGCCCTTCTTTAGGCTCTCGAGCAGCTCCGCCATCGTGGTGCCCTGCAGCCGCTTCATCACGAAGTACGGCTTGCCGCTCTGGTCGAACGCGAGGTCGTGGACCGGCACGACGGCGGGGTGCTCGAGCCTTCCCTGCACGCGCGCCTCGCGCATGAACCGCGACAGCTCGTCGGCCGAGGGCGCCTCGGAGCGGATCCGCTTCACCGCGACCTCGCGACCGATGTTCTCGTCGATCGCGAGCACGACCTCGCCCATGCCGCCCTGCCCGAGCATCTTGCCGAGGGTGTACCGATCGGTCGAGAGCTCCGGCGGCAGGGTCGTGCGTCCTCCGGAGAGTGGGCGCGTCGTCTGTGCGGGCGTGCCGCCGGGGGCCAGCGTCGGCGCGGTGGGATCTGGAGGCTGGTGCGGCGCCGGGGTATGGGCCACGGTCTCGGCCACGCCGACGTCCTGGCTCGAACCTACACCCTTCATGGTCGGTGCCTGGCGTACGGTCTCGTCGGTGGCGTCGGAGTCATCGACCATCGACGCCATCGTAACTCACGCGTCCGGTCGCGTCGCCCAGGCGCGCTTCACGCTCGGCAGGAGCTGGCGCAGATGCCACGCCTGTACGAACAGCTGGCGCTGACTCGCCCTGCGCTGGCGATTCACCGTCAGCAGCATCATCGCGACGACCATCGTGAACAGGAGGTTCCCGAACACGAGCCCGACCTCGTCGACCCGTCCGTGCGTACGCACGAAGTCCGAGACCACGCGCGTGACGCCTTCCCCGATCTCCCACGTCTTCGGGAGGAAGTTGACCCACTCCAGCACGATCGGCACCATCACCGCGCCGAGCGTCCACGCGACGATCACCCAGGTTCGCTCGTTGATCCACGGGATCGGCGTGATCCCGACGAGCGCACAGCAGATCATCACCGGCGTCAGGATGAACGGCCCCGCGAGCCGCGTGAACAGGATCGCGAGACCGAGGTTGATCAGGAGCGCGACGCTCGCGACCGGGCGGCCGGTCCGGGCGGCCTGCACGGCGGAGAGAGCGCCGACGAGGACGAGCCCGTAGAAGCCGATGACCAGTGGCCAGTTCTTGATCTCCACGACGAGCGCGAACGGCAGGACGCCGAAGATCGAGAGGTACGCCCACGTGGATTTCCTGGAGCGCTCGCTGTTCGTGGCGCGCTCCTCCGCGTCGAGACGGATGGCGAGATCCGGCGGCATCTTCTCCGGCGGCGGCGGGTCGAGCAGAAGTGCGCCGACGAGCGAGGCCGCCTCCTCGTTCTCCGGATCGAGCGCGATCGCGCGACCTGCGCGGCGCATCGCGGAGGCGCGCGCATCGGCGGCATCGGTGCCGAGCACCTCGGCCGCGGACCGGACCTGGACGGCGGCGAGCTGACGACGACGTTCGAGGTCGCGATCGCCATCGAGATACGCCTGCACCTTGTCGGCGAGTTCGCGCGCGGTGGGTCGGTTCTCCGGGATCTCGTCGAGCGCGGCGAAGCACGCCGCATCGAGCTCCGGCGGGATATTGCGCTCGGGCCTGCGCGCTGCCGGCGACACCTGCGGTGTGCTCAACGTGGTCGCGATCCCTGGCTGGCCGCGCTTGTGCAGCGACTCGCCGGTGAGGATCTCGAACAGGATCGCACCGAGCGCGTACAGATCCGCCGGGGGCGTGGCGCGGCCACCGCGGATCTGCTCCGGCGACATGAAGCCCGGCGTGCCGAGCAGCGCGCCCGACTTCGTGGAGCCGTCGTCGAGCGTGGAGATATCGCCCTGCTGCGGCGAAGGCGCTTCGTGCTCGTCCGCGAGCACGCGGGCGATGCCCCAGTCGATCACGTAGACCTCGCCGTAGTCACCGAGCATGATGTTCGAGGGCTTGAGATCGCGGTGCACCACGCCGCGCGAGTGCGCGAACTCGATCGCGAGGCAGACATCGGCGAACGCGCGGAGCATGCGATTGAGCGGCGTGCCATCGGCCTGCTTCTCGCCGAGCGTCTTGCCCGCGAGCCGCTTCATCGTGAAGAACGGGCGGCCGAGCTCGTCGACGCCGAGCTCGTGCACCGGCACGATCGATGGATGCTCGAGCCGCGCCTGGATCCGCGCCTCGCGGAGGAACCGGGTCACCTGCTCGCTATCCGGCTTGTCCGAGATCATCCGCTTCACGCAGACCTCGCGGCCGATCCGCAGATCGGTCGCGGCGAGGACTTCGCCCATGCCGCCGCGGCCGATCTGCGCGCCGAGCACGTAGCCGGGCGGAGGGAGGATCACGGCGGCAGCGGCGGTTCCCGCGGGAACCAGCGTGGCTCCATCAGAGGGGTACTGCACGGAGGTCGAGCCCTCTCCGGGCTGGGTCGTCGCGCTGGGATCGAAGGCTGGCGGAGGCGATTCGGCCATGTCGCGAGCATCGTCGCATAGCCGTTCGAGGTCGCGTTGGGGACGGCTGACCTGGGGGTGACCTCCGCGCTCGCCAGCCTGCCCACGACAGGTGGCGCCACGAGTCGTCACGCACTGCGGCACGAAGCCAGTAGATCCGCGGATCTGGGCCTGTCCCGGCGTGTCCGGCGCACGCCGGACGGTGGCGCCGACGTTGCACTACACGCGCACATGATGAGGGCCATCGCTATCTGTTCCGTTTTCGGAGGGCTGATTGGCTGCGCGGCGGACGGTGGGGTCGACGCCCCACCCACCCTCGAGATCACCTCGCCGCAGCGCGGCACGACGATCCAGGGCGACTCCGTCCAGGTGTCGGGTGTCGTCACCGATGACCACGACGCGAAGAAGGTGAAGGTCGTCATCAACCAGACCGAGGTGACCCCGGCAGCGGACGGTACGTTCACCGCCACGGTCCCGGTCGCGGCGGGGATCACGGTGCTCGAGACCCACGCGATCGATGGCGGCGCGAACGACGTCCGCGACGTCCGCGCGGTGATGGCCGGCGACCTCGCGATGAGCGATGGCACCAAGGCGGCGCCGGTCGGCGCGCGCGTCGGGGCGCAGGCGTTCAGGGCACTCGGCGGTGCGATGGGCACCACGATCAAGAACCTCGACTTCAACACGCTCGTGCAGTCGATGAACCCCGTCTACGACAACGGCGGCTGCCTCGGCGCCAAGATCGACATCACCAGCCTGACGATCAGCGACGCGGGCGTGGCGCTCGTGCCGAAGACCGGCGCGGTCGACACCGCGGTCACGCTCGACAACGTCGTCGTCAAGCTGCATGCGAACTTCAAGGTCGCCTGCATCGGCGGCAGCACGAACATCACCGTCAAATCGTCGCGCGCGCACATCGACGGCGACCTCGGCCTCGCGGTCGCGGCCGGGAAGCTCACCAGCTCGCTTGCCGGCGCGGCCGTGACGCTCGATGGCTTCCAGATCGATATCGGTGGCGTGCCCGGCGCGATCGAGAGCCTCCTCAAGGGCGAGGCGCGCAAGGCCGCAGAGAACGCGCTGACCAAGGCCGTGCGCGACCGCGTTCCGGCGATGGCCGACAGCGCGCTCGCCGGTCTCACCGCGAAGCCGTTCAACGCGAAGCTCCTGGGCCACGCGACGAAGATCTCCGTCGCTCCTGCGCAGGTGAACCTCTCCGCCGACGGCCTGTTCTTCGCCGTCGACACCAAGGTCGCCGTCACCGGCGGTGAAGGCGGCATGTACGTCAGCTCGCCGTCGCCGATGTCGGCGTCGCTGATGCAATCGACCGGGGTCGGCGTCGCGATCGCCGATGACCTCGTCAACCAGCTGTTCTCCGGCCTGTGGGCCGCCGGCGCGATCGACCAGACCGTCGACATCAAGGGCCAGCTCGCGGTGCTCGGCGCGCTGCTCGACGACGACGCGGCTTCGATGGGGATCTCGCTCGCGCTACCGCCGACCGTCACCGGCGACGGTGCGGACCTCGCGCTCACCATCGGCGACCTCCTGTTGAGTGTGAAGGACACGAGCGGCGCCGAGATCCAGAACATCGCGCTCTCCGTGAAGACCACGCTGTCCGCTGGACCGACCCAGTCGGGCGCGATGACCTTGACCATCGGCCAGCCGAAGCTGTACGCGCAGGTGATCGCGCAGAGCGACGTCGTCGACCGCCCGCTGACCAGCGAGCAGTTCGAAGGCATCATCGGCGGCGCGTGGGGCTTGATCGGTGGTCAGGCGGACTCGGCGCTGTCGAGCCTGGCGCTGCCGTCGGTCGGCGGCATGCAGCTCGGGACACCGTCGCTCGAGGGTCGTGCCGGCTACGTGTTCGCGGACATCCCCCTCGCGCCGTAGCTCGTTCCCGAGCGCCCGTTCGTTCAGCCGACGGCGTCCAGCAGGTGCTGGACGTGCTCGCGCATCTGCTCGACGCTGTAGGGCTTCTCGAGGAACACCGCATTGCCCTGGGCGAGCAGGGTCTGCGTCTCGGACTCGTTCGCGTACCCCGAGGCGATCACCACCGGAACCCGGCTCTTGCGCCGGATCTCGCGCAGGCACTCGGCCCCGCCCATGACGGGCATCGACATGTCGAGAACGATGATCGAGATCTCGTCACGGCGTGCAGCGAACACCTCGAGCGCTTCCGCGCCGTCGCTCGCACCGACGACCGACAGGCCCATCTGTCGCAGGATCCGCGTCGCTGTGGCACGGATCATCGGCTCGTCGTCGACGACCAGCGCGAGCCGCGACGGCAACTTGATCCGACTGCTATCGCGCGCCGAGATCGTCCGGGCGATGACCGGGCTGGTGCTCTGAGGAAGGTGGATGGTGAACGCGCTGCCTCGCTCGGGTTCGGACTCGACCTCGATCGCGCCGCCGTGACCGCGTACGGTTCCATAGACCATCGCGAGCCCGAGACCCGTCCCTTCCCCCACGGGCTTCGTGGTGAAGAAGGGCTCGAAGATCTGCTTCCGCACACTCTCGGTCATGCCGCGGCCGGTATCGCGAACCGTGATCGTGGCGAAGGCACCCGCGGCGAGGCCGTAGCGCGCGGCCTGGGCATCGTCGTAGAACGCCACGGCGGTGCTGACGGTCAGGACACCGCGACCATCCATCGCATCGACGCCGTTGATACAGAGGTTGACGATCGCTTGCTCGAGCTGCGCGGCGTCGGCATCGATCACGATGTCGGCACCGCCCCGACGCTCGAGGGTGATCCGGTTTCCGAACATCCGGCTGAGCAGGGGCTCGACGTCATCGATCACGCTCTCGAGGTTCACCGCGGCGCGGCGATACTGTCCGCGACGGGAGAACGCCAGGAGCCCTCGCGTGAGCTCTCCCGCGCGAACGGCCTCGCGCGCGATCGCATCGAGGTCCGCGCGCACGCTGGTCTCGGAGCACTCCTCTGCGGCGACCTCGGCCAGCCCGAGAATGCCGCCGATGATGTTGTTCATGTCGTGGGCGAGGCCCGCCGCGAGCGTGCCGACCGCCTCCATGCGCTGCGCGTGCACGAACTGATCGCGAATACCTTCGCGCTCCTCCTCGGCCCGGCGCCGGTCGCCCTCCGCGCGCCGCCGCTCCTCGAGCTCGAGCTTGAGCTGCGCGGCGGTCTCGGCCTGCAGATCCTCACGCTCGATCGCGCTGTCCATCGAGCGGCGGATGCCGCGGCCGACGAGCCACGTCGCGGCGGTCATCCCGCCCACCGAGCAGATCTGGATCCCGACATCGGGGGTGACCACGCGCAGGGAGATCACCACGTAGGCGGCCGCCACGCAGCTCGTCGAGACAACGAGGTGCCGGAGGCTGGTCTGCATGGTGCTGGCGAGCGCGAGCTCGATCATCACCATGTAGACGAGGGTCGGTTGCGCCGTGACCGCGAGCGATGACAGCGTGGTGATCGGGGCGAGCAGCCAGACGCACATCGAGATCGCGTGCGTGTGTTGCCGCGGCAACGCGCCGATCCTGTCGGCGACAAACGTTCCGATCGCCAGCGTGAGTGCGAATGCGTTGATCAGGAGCACCGACCGCGGCAACGGGATCCCCAGCGGCTCGCTGAGCAGGAGCGCGAGGGCGATCCCCACCGCCTCGATCGAGAGGCCCAGCCGCAACCTCTCCAGCGTCGTGGCGATGATTCGCGGATCCGAGTCCGCAACACTGCCAGGTTGACGAGGCATATCCTCCACAGTATCGGCTGCCGCGACTCCGAACCATCCTCGCGTGGGCACGAACGCGATCCCCGGCAGGTCCTACAGGTAGGGCTCGCGCACTCCGGACAGCGCCAAGCGCGCAGGGGTTGCGCCATGTTGGGGCAACCGCGTCAGAGCTGCGCGAATGAGACCAGGATTCCGTGTCGGCGCTGGCGTACCGCTTGCTGCGCTGTGCGACATGGCATCCGATCCCCACGAGGTCCCGATCACCCAGGTGATGACGCGTACGCCGGTAACGGCGCGGGCAAACAGCACCGTTCCCGCCCTCGTGGCCCTGATGACCGAGTACCACATCGGATGCATCCCGATCGTCGATGACGAGGACCGGCCGACCGGCATCGTCACGAAGCTCGACCTCATCGAGTGCCGCAACGAGCAGCGAGAGACCGCTCGCGAGGTGATGATGCCGCACGCCATGCTCCTTCCGGAGGACGCCAGCGTTGCCCGCGCGGCCTCCCTGATGGCGGCGGAGGGGATCCATCATCTCCTCGTGGTCAACCGGAACCAGGCGCTGGTCGGGGTGGTCTCGACCTTCGACATCACGCGCTGGGTCGCGACCGCCTAACTAGATCAATTCGTCGCGCCCTCGAGGATCTTCTCGCCGGAGTCCGGCTTCGGCGCCGACTCGTACTTGATCACGATCTTCCCGTCCTCCGCGTCGACGAACGCGATGCCGCCGTTCGTCAGCTTGCCGAACAGGATCTCGTTCGCGAGCGGCGCCTTCAGCGTCGACTGGACGAGGCGAGCCATCGGACGCGCGCCCATGGCCTTGTCGTAGCCGTTCTCGACGAACCAGTCGATCGCGGCCGGCGAGACCTCGAGCTCGACGTGCTTCTCGCCGAGCTGACCGTCCAGCTCGTCGAGGAACTTCCGCGCGACCTTGCGGATGACCTCGATCGGCAGGGCACCGAAGAACACCGTGGCATCGAGCCGGTTGCGGAACTCCGGTGTGAACACGCGCTCGATCGCCTTCTTGCCGTCCTTCGAATCG
The DNA here is from genome assembly GCA_043759315.1 of Myxococcales bacterium. Taxonomy (GTDB): domain Bacteria; phylum Myxococcota_A; class Polyangia; order Haliangiales; family Haliangiaceae; genus JABFXX01. The sequence goes on along the minus strand of JAYVLW010000162.1, from coordinate 266 downwards.
GCGATCGAATCGCCGAAGCCAATCTTGCCGACCGCCATCTCTCGGCTGCCCGCGTTCGACGACATGATCAGCACGACGTTGCGGAAGTCGCTCTTGCGCCCGTTGTTGTCGGTCAGGGTCGCGTGGTCCATGACCTGGAGCAAGATGTTGTAGATATCCGGGTGCGCCTTCTCGATCTCGTCGAGGAGCACGACCGAGTACGGGTGCTTGTTGATCGCATCGGTGAGCTGGCCACCTTGATCGAAGCCGACGTAGCCCGGAGGAGC
>JAYVLW010000161.1:0-5619 GCA_043759315.1 Myxococcales bacterium | reverse complement strand
TTCACCGGCGGAAACGTCTTCATCTGCGAGGTCTTCTTCGTCACGACGCGCGAGCTCGCGTCGATCAAGTTCGGAACATCGATCGGCGATGTCCAGGATCCCCAGACCCAGCTCCGCGTCCGGATCATGGTGCACGGGGAGTTCTCGGCGCGCGTCATCGATCCCACAAAGCTGGTGATCGGCCTCGTCGGGCAGCGCGCCACGTCGAACGAAGGCTTCGTCGGCTGGTTCAAGAGCCTGATCCAGAAGGTGATGAAGGATGATATCGCCGAGCTGATCGTGAAGCAGAGCTGGCCGCTGATGAAGGTCACGTCGGGCGCGTACACCGACGAGATCGAGACCAGCACGCTCGGCAAGGTCCGCTCCCAGATCGAGTCCTACGGCGTCGAGATCATCCGGTTCGGCGACTTCTCGATCTCGATGGATCAGGCGGACAAGGATCGCCTCGACAAGCTGGTCGAGCGGTTCGCGTACGTCAACGCGTCGGGCGGCATGGCCGGCTACCAGCAGCTGGCGCAGGCCGAGATGATGATGGGCGCCGCCGAGGGCATGAAGAAGGGCGGCGATGGCGGTGGCGCGTTCCAGGGCGCCGGCATCGGCATGGGCTTCGCGATGGCCGGGCAGATGGGCCAGATGATGGGTAACGCGAACGCGAACGGCCCCAAGCCGCCGGGCGAGACCCGCGATCAGATCATGGCGACGCTCAAGCAGCTCGGAGAGCTCAAGGCCGCCGGCATCCTCACCGAAGCCGAGTTCGACGCGAAGAAGAAAGATCTCCTCGCGAAGCTGTGAGCCCGAACACCGGCGACGCTCGCTGGCGTGACTCACTCGCGGAACACGTCGTCGATCGTGGTCGCCGCGACGATCCGGCGAGCGAAGCGCTCGAGCGCAGCTCGATCGGCCGTGACGATCCACGCTTCGTGCGCAGGTCCCAGCGCACCGAACTTCGCGACGAGCATCTCGCGCGTCAGCTCGCGACACCCTTCCTCGCGCCCTTCCTCGCGCTCGGCGAGGAACTCGGGGTGACGGCGAGCGCGGAACGCGCGCACCGTGGCGTCATCCGCGGTCGCGGCGTCCAGCAAGACCGCATGCGGCAACGGAACGGCGAGCGCGGGATCCACGATCGCGCCGTCCTTCGCCAGGATCGACCACGTCCCGAGCTCGGTCGACCACTCGACCACCCGTCGCTTCGTGAGATCGATCCCGAACACGCGCCGCACGCCGCGGGTCGCGAGCTGGGCCGCCTTGGCTCCGACACGCGCCAGCGAGCTCGTGGCGAGCAGCTCGAACGCGAGCTCCTCGAGCTGGCGCCCGCCGGTCACGGGATCCCGCGCCGTCGGGTACACGCTCGCGTCGGGCGCGATGTCCGAGGTCTCGGACGTCCGCGTCAGCATGTCGATCGCGACGCTGCGATCGTCGCTGCGATGGGCTCGGAGCAGCCCGCCGAGCGCACCGTGCCCGACGCCATGAGGTTCGTCTGCGGGCGGCACCCAGACCAGCTTTCCGTCGTCGATCTCGTAGCGGACCCCGGGGGCGACGAGCCGAGCGTCGACCGGCGGTAGATCCGGATCCGTGTGGTCGCTGGGGGACGACATGGCCTCAGCATACCTCGCGAGCATGGACGCGCAGAACAGAAACGGTGGAGCGCCACGCGATGAACATGCGACGGGTCTTCGCAGGTTTCGTGCCCGCGCAACGTCGCCAGATCACGTCGTGCGCTGTCCGCGGCGTCCGCTCCGCGGCCACATCGTCCGCCCGCCGGATCTCGCCGGACCGCGCGGCCCGTAGTACAAGGCGACCTGCCGATGTCTCGCCTCGATAACCGCGCCTACTACGACGACTTCGCCGGCTGGTACGAGCGCGAGCGGCACCTGCCCTACCACCGGATGCTGGATGACCTCGAGGTCGATCTGGTCGAGCGCTACGGCGCGGGCAAGGACGTGTTCGAGGTCGGCTGCGGGACCGGGCTGATCCTGCACCGCGTGCAGCAGTTCGCGCGCACGGCGGCCGGCATCGATCTCTCGGCCGGCATGCTCGCGAAGGCGGCCGCGCGCGGCCTCGATGTCGCCCAGGCATCGGCGACCGCGCTGCCGGTCGCGACCGCCTCGGTCGACGTCGCGTACTCGTTCAAGGTGCTCGCGCACATCCCGGATATCGAGGGCGCGTTGCGCGAGATGGCGCGGATCGTCCGCCCCGGTGGCTGGGTGCTCGCGGAGTTCTACAACTCGCGCTCGATCCGCCGGCTCGTCAAGGCGATCAAGCCGCCGACCGCGGTCAGCGAGCAGACCCATGACGAGCACGTCTACACGCGCTACGACGACGCGACGGCGATCCGGGGCTACCTGCCGCCCGAGCTCGAGTGGGTGACCAGCCGTGGCATCCGCGTGATCACGCCGATCGCGAAGGTGCACGAGCTGCCGATCGTGGGACCGGCCCTGCGGTGGGCCGAGCATCGCCTCGCCGACCTGCCGATCGCGCGCGACGTCGGCGGGTTCCTGGTCGCCTGCTGCCGCAGGCGCTAGGTCCCGCCGCGATGAAGACGGTGATCGCCGGCAACGGGATCGTGGGGCTGACGGCCGCGTTCCGCCTCGCCCAGCGCGGGGGCGAGGTCGCGATCATCGGGCCATCGGAGCGCGCGGGCTCGGCCACGCTCGCGGCCGCGGCGATGCTGAACTCGTTCGCGGAGCTCGACGCCGATGCGCTCGCGACCGACGTCGATCGGCTGAGGTTCGAGCTGTCGCGCGAGGCGACCGCGCGCTGGGATGTTCTTGGCGGGGAGCTCGGCGGGATGACCGCGCTCGGTCATGGCGCGGGGACGTACGTGATCGGCGACGATCTGGAGCCGATCCTCGCGGCGTGCGAGGAGTACGGCGAGCCGCACGCGCTCGTCGATGCGCGTGAGGTGCCGGGGTATGCACCGGCCCATGCGATGACGCGCGCACTCCGCCTCGATCGCGAGGGCTGGATCGATCCGCGGCGTGTGGTCGCGGCGCTCGAGCGCGCGCTCGTCGCGGCGCCGAACGTCGAGATCATCGACGGCACGGTCGACCGCCTGCGCGCGGTGGGCGGAGCGATCACCGGCGCGCACCTCGCGGGTGGGCGCGCCATCTCCGGCGACCGATATCTCCTCGCGAACGGCGCGAGCCTGTCGAGGCTGCTCGATGCGAGCGACCTCGGCATCCTCGTGCAGCGCGTGGTCTACGGCGTGGGTACGTCGGTAGAGGTCCGCGGCGCGCACCCGGCCTGCCTGCGCACGCCGAACCGCGGCGTGTACCTCGCGCCGTGCGGGGACCTTCGCACCGTGATCGGCGCGACGAACGAGGTGGCCTTCGTACCGACGACGGGTGACCAGGAGGCTCCGGCGCGGCTCGTGCGCGAAGCGACGCTGGCCTTCGACCGCGCGCTCGCGGGCGCGGAGATCACGCGGGTCAACGTGGGCTGGCGACCGATCAGCCTGGATACGTACCCGCTCGTCGGAGCGACGTCGATCGCGAACCTCGCGATCGCGAGCGGGACGCGACGCGATGGCTTCCACCTCGCGCCGCTGCTCGCCGAGCATCTCGCGGCGCTGCTGCATGGCGAGCCAACCGATCCCCGCCTCGCGGTGTTCGCCCCCGAGCGCGCGCCGCTGCGCACGTTGTCGCGCGGGCGAGCGATCGAGATCGCCGTACGGACCGGCGCCGGCGAGGAGACGGAGCTCGAACGGCTCCACGACGACGTCGGCGCCGACACCTGGGGGATCCCTCCCGAGTTGCTGCCGGTGTATCGCGCCGGTGTTACCGTCGGTCGATCATGAGCGGCAACGCGCCTGCTGCCGGCACGCTTCGCCCGGCCCCGCTGCTCGGCGGCGTCGCGCTCCTCGTGATCTACATGCGGATCGGCGCCGTGATCGGCTACCAGGCCGGGTACGGTCCGCCCCTCCCCCCGCACAACACCGAGGTCGGAAGCCCGTTCGTCTACGTGACGGGCTCGGAGTTCCGGTTCTGGCTCGCACACCTCGCGTTCGCCATCCCGGGCGCGTTGCTCATCTCGTGGGGCCTCGCGCCGCGCATCGCGCCTCTGTTACGCCGGCTGGTCGCGCGGATCGACAACGCCACCCCCCGCGGCTGGCGGCTCGCCGGAGCGCTGCTGTTCCTCGGCCTGTTCGCGTGGTCGCTCGCCGGCCATTACCTCGTGCTGCTCGATCGACCGCTCACCGACGACGAGAACGCCGTCACGTTCGGTGCGCGCATCCTCGCCTCCGGCCGCCTCACGGTCCCGAACTTCGAGCCGGTCGGCGCGTTCATGGATCTGTTCACCTTCCAGAAGGACGGGACGATCACCGCCATGGACTTCCCGGGCGTGCTGATGTTCGGCGCTCTCGCCATCCTGACGAAGCTCGGGCCCGCGTTGTACGCGATCGCGTGCGCGACGAGCGGTGTCGCGGTCGCCGCCGCCGCCGGGCGCTGGTTCGGCGCGCGCGGGCGCGTGATCGCCGCGGTGCTCTGGATCGCTTCGCCCATGATCGCCGCGCTCTCGATCACGTCGCACGGCCACGTGCCGTCGCGGATGTTCTTCGCGCTCGTCCTGCTGTGCGCGGCGCGCCTCGATACCGCCGCGGGCACACCGCGACGCGATGCGATCCTCCTCGGGTTGTTCGCCGGGCTCGGCTTCCTGTGCCGCCCGTTCGAGACCGCGTGCCTGCTCGCGCCGCTCGGCGCCTGGCTGACCTGGCGCTCGCTGAAGACCACAGAGCTACCCCGCGCGACTCCGTTGTGGATGTTCGGCGCGGTGGTTCCCTCGATCGCCGTGTTCGCGCTCTACAACCGCGCGATCACCGGCGTGTGGTACCTGCAGGCCCGGTTCGCGCCCGGCGTCACCGGAGGTACGCCGTCGCTGCGCCAGGACATCGGCGACCGCCTCGCGATGAACCTCGGGTGGAACGCGTTGATGCTCGCGATCACCTTCCTCGGCATCCCCATGCTCGCGGCGCTGTTCGGCGGGCTCGAGCGCAGGCGGCCGATCACGCTCGTCCTCGGCGCGGGCGCGGTGATCGGATTTCTCTTGTGCCTCACGCACGACAACACGGGCATCCACTCCGTCGGCCCGATCCACCTGTCCGAGATGTCGGTGTTCCTCGTGGTGATCGCGACCGCGGGCATCGTGCGCGGGTTCGCGTGGCTCGCCGACCGTGGCATCGATCGCATCGCGGCCGCGGCGCTGCTCGCCGGCTACCTGGCGATCGCGTGCACCGCGTTCAACCTGTCGAACCTGGGCTCGCTGCGCATGCAGGCGACCACGCAAGGGATCCCCGAGGACACGCTCGAGGCGATGGACGTGCACCACGCGATCGTGATGGCGCGCTCGTACATCGTGCTGCTCCAGGTCGACAAGTCGTTCGCGCCGTGGGGCAGCTGGGTGCTCGAGTATCCGCACCCACACCCGGACCTCAGCGACGACATCCTGTGGGTGAAGCCCAACGCGAAGCCCGACGCGCTTCACGCGGCCTTCCCCGATCGCGCGATCTACAAGCTGACGTATCACGCGGAGGCACCGAACCTCCGCGTCGAGCTCGTGCGCGAAGCGAACCGTTAGAGTCAACGCTGGTCAGATAAGGAACGTTGACTTGGACATCGACGT
>JAYVLW010000160.1:0-7324 GCA_043759315.1 Myxococcales bacterium | reverse complement strand
GCGCTCTTGCCGAGCAGCTCGGATTCGACCCCGTAGCTCACGACGAGCATCGTCGTCAGATCGCTCGCGTCGGCGCCGTACGCTTCGAGGACGCGGGTGCACACCAGCGCGGCCAGCGGATGGCCGGACTTGATGCAGTACTGTGCGACCGCACGGTAGACCCGGGCTGCACCGGCGTCGCCCATGGCGAGCGCGCAATCGGCGAGCCGGATCCGTGCGTCGTAGTCGAGCGGGGCGGCGGCGACGATCGCGTCGTAGAGCCGGAGCGCGGCGAGGTGTTGGCCCTGGGAGAACAGCGTGGCAGCACTGCGTCGCACGTCGCCGAGCGAGACCATGGCCTACGGTACACGATCGGTCGAACGGTGGTTTGCAGCGCGCTCGGGTACGGCCCTATATTCTGGGGTGAGGGACTCGTGAAGAAATGCGCTAGCTGCACCAAGGATCTGCCGGACGCCGCACTGCACTGCGTGTTCTGCGGCGCAAAGCAGGCGCCGTCGCCCGCGTTGCAGCCGACGAACGCGAAGACGGTGATGGGCTACGGCGGGCAAGAGCTCGATGCGCTGCGCGCGCAGGCGGCCGCGCGAAATGCCGCGCCATCGTCTCCGCCGGCGAGCGTGCCTGCGCCGGCACCGCTGGCGCCAGCACCCGCGCCGTACGCTCCGCCGCGCGCTGCCAACCCATCGCAGCCGGCGCCGCTCGCGCCCGCGTCCGCGGCGAATGCCGCGACGATGTTCGTCCCGCCGCCGGGCTCCGGAGGCCAGGGCCCGAGCATGGGCGGCCCGATGGGGCAGCCCATGGGTGGTCCGATGCAGCCGGCGCCGCAGTCGGCCGGTGCGTACAACGTTCCACCGCCGAGCGCTGCCACGCTCGCGCAGGCGCAGGCGAAGCAGCTGCCGATGCCGAGCGCGCAGCAGAACGTCCAGCCGATCGCTCCGGTTGCCCAGGCGTCGCCGCCGTACCTCGCCTCGCAGACCGCGGCGCGCGCGGGTCGTCCGATCGAGCCATGGAAGGATGCGCTCCCGATGATGATGTTCATCTGGGGCGGCTTGCTGGTCGCCGCGTTCGTCACCCCGCTGACGACGGAGCCGATGGCGTTCAACTGGGATGCGATCATCCACGGCGAGGGCAAGCAGAAGCTCGGGCCGCTGATCCTCGCTGCCGTTGGCCTGCTCACCATCGCGATGGCGGCGATCCCGCTGGCCTCCGGCGCGCGCGGCGCCATGGCGCTGCTCCTCGGCCTCACCGGCATCTTCGTGCCGATGTTGATCGGCGACGCGATGCCGCCGTGGCAGGGGATCGTCGCGACCGCCGGCATGGTGCTCCTGCCGATGAGCCTTCTCGCGCGCCACGAGTACCGCGATGCGTCGCTGCCGCGGATCTTGATCACCATCGGGGCGCTGTGCTCTCTCGTTCCGTACGTCGTGCCGGTCAACGGAACGGTGATGCTCGTCGAGCTGTTCAAGGCCGTGATCGATGCGCCCGGCGCCTTCAAGATCATCCTGATCCTCGTGCTCGGGCAGGTCCTGCTCGTCGTGCTCGCGCTCCTCGCATGGTTGCCCGCGCCGGCGAGCGGCGGTGCGAAGCCGCTCGCGTGGATGTTGATCCTCTACCCGCTGTTCATGCACGCCGCGCTGCTGTTCCTCGTCGGGGATCCGGCGAACATCACGAACACGCCCTACGCGGGCGCGATGGGGTGGGTCGCGGGCGGCGGCGCCGGTGGCGGCGGTGAGGGCATGGCCGCGATGTTCGGCGGCGTCGGCATCGGTGTCGCGTACCTCGCGATCACGGGCTACGGTGGAGCGACCGTGCTCGGCAAGCAGCTCGAATAACATGGGCGAGCGCCGCGAGCTCGTCATCGGGCACACCGTCCTCGGGCGTCCGATCGAGGCCGTGTGCTTCGAGCCGGCCGGCTATGCGAAGCCGCGCCCGACGGCCCTGTTGTTCGCGGCGATCCACGGCGACGAGCCCGTCTCGCAGCTCATGCTCGAGCGCCTCGCCGACGAGCTGGTCGAACGACCGCCGGGTCGCGAGACGTGGATCATCCCGGTGCTCAACGTCGACGGCCTGATGGCCGGGACGCGCAACAACGCCAACGACGTCGACCTCAACCGCAACTTCGCGTCGAAGACCTGGGGCGAGCAGCGCCGCCCCGGCTACAACCCCGGCGCCGCCGCCGAGGATCAGCCCGAGACCCAGGCGCTCGTGAAGCTGATCGACGAGATCAAGCCGCACCGGATCATCACGGTCCACGCCACGTATCGCATGGTCAACTGGGACGGCGCCGCCGAACCGCTCGCGAACGAGATGTCAGAGCGGTGCGGATATCCCGCGCACGGCGACATGGGCTATCCGACGCCAGGATCATTCGGCGCGAAGTACGGCCGCGAGCACAACCTCGAGGTGATCACCCTCGAGAGCCCGTACCTCCTGGTCGAGGAAGCCGCGTGGCTCGAGACCCGCAGCGCGCTGCGCTGGTGCGTCGACCTGCCCGAGTGACCCTGCGCGGCGCCGCGCATTGCCGCGCGCCCGACGGTCGCCAAAGACCTTGCCCTCGGTGTGACGACTTGTCACACTCCGGCCCGGATGGGAACGCCCTGGTGGATCGGCCTCGATCTGCGCGTGCTCCGGCACGTGCGGGGCGTGCTGCGTCGTCGCGGGCTGCAGCTCACCCTGGTCGAGCGCAAGCCGATGGAGACCGCGGCGTTCGCGCCGCTCGCGATCGAGGAACCTTCGGGCGCGGGGCTCGCGGTGATGGCCGCCGAGCTCGAGGACGCCGAGATCCTGCTCGTCGAGAGCATGCTCAAGGAGGCTGCGCTCGACGTGGCGGCGGCGCTGCGCGAGCGCGACGAGCCGGACGTCGAGCCGCCCGGCCGGCGCACCAGCTACCACGGCATCATCGGCGGCGCGCCGAACATGCAGGACCTCTACGTGCTGCTCGATCGCGCGGCACCGAGCGACGCGACGGTGCTGATCCAGGGGGAGAACGGCACCGGCAAGGAGCTGGTCGCGCGCGCGATCCACGAGGGCTCGGAGCGCCGCGACCGCAAGTTCGTCGTCACGAACTGCTCGGCGTTCAACGACAACCTCCTCGACTCCGAGCTGTTCGGGCACAAGCGCGGCGCGTTCACCGGCGCGGTCGCGGACAAACCGGGCCTGTTCGAGCTCGCCGACGCCGGCACGTTCTTCCTCGACGAGATCGGCGACATGTCGCCCACCCTTCAAGTGAAGGTGCTCCGCGTCCTGCAGGAGGGCACGTTCAACCGCGTCGGCGACACCGAGATGCGAAAGGTCGACGTGCGGATCCTCGCCGCGACGAACCGCGATCTGCAGGCAATGGTGGCGGCCGGGCAGTTCCGCGAAGATCTGTTCTACCGGATCCACGTCATCAACGTGACGCTGCCCGCGCTGCGCGAGCGCCGCGACGACATCCCGCTGCTCATCGAGCACTTCCTCGCGCGCCATCGCCGACAGCGCCCGAAGCGCCTGATGCCCGACTGCGCGGCGCGGATGCTCACGTACCCGTGGCCCGGCAACGTGCGCGAGCTCGAGAACGAGATCGAGCGCCTCGTGGTGCTCGCCGGCGACGAGCCGATGATCGCCCCCGAGCTGCTCTCGCCACGGATTCGCCAGTGGGCGCCCGCCGAGGACAGCGCGCTCGACGTCCAGCCGGATTCGTTGCCTGCCGCGGTCGAGGCGCTCGAGCGCAGAATGATCGGCGCCGCCATGCGCCAGCACGGCGGCAACAAGACCCGCGCCGCCGAGCAGCTGAAGGTGTCGCGACGTAACCTGATCCGCCTCGTGCAGAAGTATCAGCTCGAATGAAATAGCCCCGCCACCCACCGCGTTCCCCGGCGTCAACCCAGGAGGAACCCGTGGAACGAATGAGCGAGAAGTCGCCGCGCGCCTTGCCGGCGTGGCTGGACCTGCGTCCGCTGGGCCTCATCGCCCTCGCGGTCGCAGCGGTGTGGTGCACCTCGATCGTGATGAGCACGTATCGCGGCGTCAAGGTGAAGCCCGAGAAGAAGACCATCAAGGTCATCGGCTCGGCGAAGAAGCGGATCGTCTCGGACCTCATCGAATGGGACGCCGTGCTCGAGGCGCGGGCGCCCGACCGCACGGAGGCGTACAAGCAGCTCCGCGAGAGCACGGAGAAGACCGTCGCGTTCCTCCAGGCTGCCGGGATCAAGGCGACCGACATCCAGCCGCAGGCGGCCTCGTTCGAGCAGGAGTTCGACGTCAGCTACGAGTTCAAGGTGTTCCCCGGGGCGAAGGAGCCGACGAAGCTCGAAAAGAAGACACCGAAGGGCTTCGTCACGCGCGCGGCGATCGTCGTGCGCTCGCTCGACGTCCAGACCGTCGAGAAGGCCTCGCGCGAGGTGACATCGCTCCTCGAGCAGGGCATCTCGATCACGTCGGGCGCACCCTCGTACTTCTACACGCGCCTCGGCGAGCTCAAGGTCGAGATGCTCGCGGCTGCCGGCAAGGATGCGCGCGCGCGCGCCGACAACATCCTCAAGTCCACCGGCGGAGCGAGCATCCGCAGGCTCGTCGTCGCGAACATGGGCATCATCAACATCAACCCCGCGAACTCCACCGAGACCTCGAACGAAGGCAACAACGATCGGACGTCCTACGAGAAGGACATCATCACCATCGTCCGCGCCGAGTTCGAGCTGGAGGATTGAGCACTTAGCTCGAAGGCCACCCGCGTCGACGCGGCCGGCATACAATGGCGAGGCTGTGCGCAGGGAGTACCTCGTGGGACTGGTCTTGCTCGCAGCGTGCGGGCGCCGGGGCTTCGGGAGCCCGGATGGAGGGAGCGGCGGCGACGACCGTGGTGGTGGAGACGACGCGCAGGATCCCGACGCCGCGCTCGCGCCAGATGCGGTGCAACCCGACGCCGCGCCCGTCGCCGACTACACCGTCACCAGCGGAACCACGCCCTACACGTCGCTGCCCGGTGCCGCGGTGGTGCCCGGCTTCGTCGTTGGCGCGGATGACGACAGCTACGCGATGACGCTGCCGTTCGCGTTCCCGCTGTACGGAACGAGCTACGCGACCATCCAGATCAACGTCAATGGCTTCGTCACGTTCGGGCCCGCGCCGACCGGGCTCGATGCGTACATCAACGATTGCCCCCTCGATGCGACCACGCCGTCGGCGACGATCGCCGTGTTCTGGGACGATCTGTTCTCCAACTCGACGACCGCGCCGTCGGGGTCGGTCGATTACGCGCAGAGCTTGACCACCGCGGATCGCTGGTTCGCGGTGGAGTGGCGAGATCTCGACGCGTACTACCAGGCAGGCGGCGGCAACAACCACTTCTCGCAGAACATGCGCGTCACCCACCAGCTCGTGCTCCACGAGTCCGGCGTGATCGAGATGAAGTACGGACCGCGTGTCGCCCCCTCCCTCGATCGGGATTGTGGTCTCGCTCGCCACCGCGGCTGCTCCGCGACGATCGGCATCGAAGCGGCCGGTGATTCACCGACGAGGACCGTGCAGTGCGGCACCGACGCCAACGCGCTGAGTCCTGGCTTCACGCCGATCGACGCGGACCGGACGATCACGTTCACGCCGAACTGAGGGCTTCGGACAGGGCCGTGTGCTTCCACACGAAGCCAAGCTCGCGCAGCCGCTTCGGCACGATCCGTCGTCCCTTGAGCACGTACTCGGCGAACTCGCCCGCGGCGAGCTTCACCGCGAACGCCGGGACCGGAAGCCAGCTCGGGCGATGCAACACCTTGCCGAGCTCGGTGGCGAGCTCCGCGTTGCGCACCGATCCGGCGACCAGGTTGAGCGCTCCGGTGTAGCGTGCATCGGTGATGGCCAGGACATAGGCCGCGACCGCATCGTCGCGGTGGATCCACGAGAACCACTGCCGCCCGCTACCGATGCGTCCGCCGACGAACATCTTGAACGGCGTGACCAGCTTGTCGAGCGCGCCGCCGCCGTGGCCGAGCACGATGCCCGTGCGCATGCTGACGACACGGAGTCCATGCGCTTCCGCGCCGTGCGCTTCCTTCTCCCAGTCGCGGCACACGCGCGCGAGGAACGAATCACCCGGCGGGTCCGCCTCGGTGACCTCGTCGTCGTCGAAGTCGTCCTTGTCCATCGCGAACGGGTAGTAGTCGCCGCCACTCGCACAGACGAGCACGCGCGGGCGCTGGTCCGGAGGGAGACGACCGATCGTCTCGACGAGCGTCCGCGTGGCCTCGACCCGAGAGTCGCGGACGATCTGCTTCTCGCGCGCGTTCCACCGCTTCGCGCCCACCGACTCGCCGGCGAGGTGCACGACCGCATCGGTCCCGGCGAGCGCTTCGCCCCAGGCACCGGGCGTCTCGAGATCCGCGGTCACCGCGGTGACGTCGCCGAGCTTCGCCTTCGCGCGCTCCGCGTTGCGCGACAGCACGATGATCTGATCACCCCGCGCGCGGAGCGCTGCAACCAGCGCCGTCCCGATGAAGCCGGTGGCTCCGGTGACGACGATGTTCATGGTGCTTGGACGCTCGCTTCGGTCATCCGTTACAGTTCGCATGCTACCCCGCTACATCGCGGCCGGTGCACCGCGACCCGGCGCGACCGCCTGGGCGATCCGCTCGGCGACGAACTGCTTTGCCGCGCGGCAGGCCTCCACGAGTGGCATCCCGAGCGCGAGGTGCGTGGCGATCGCCGCGGACAACGCGCAGCCGGTGCCGTGAACGTCCGCGACCGACAACCGGGGTCCCCGGAAGTACTCGATGCCCCCGGCGTGGCACAGCACGTCGACCGATTCGTCGGTCCCGAGGTGTCCGCCCTTGACCAGCACGGCGACCTTCGCGATCTGCGCGAACACCTTCGCGCCCTCGACGGCCTCGGCGAGGTTTCCAACCGCGGTGCCCGCGAGGAGCCCGAGCTCCTCGGAGTTCGGCGTGATCAGGGTGAGGTGCGGGCCCAGCTCCTCGAGGGCGAGGCGGAACAGCTCGCTGCCGAAGGTGACCTCGCCCTGCGTGGGCGCCATCACCGGATCCCACACCACCGGTGCCGCGGTCAGGGAGAGATGCTCGCCGAGCTCGCGGACCACGGAGCTCGATCCGAGGATGCCGAGCTTGGCGGCGCGGACCTCGATATCGCTGAGCAGCGTGCCGAGCTGCGCGCCGACGACGTCGCTGTCGAGCTCGTGACACGAGCGCATGCCGCGGGTGTCCTGCACGGTCAGCGCGGTGAGCACGCCCACGGGTCGGCCGCCGAGCGCCCGGACCACGCTCGCGTCCGCGAGGAAGCCAGCGCCACCCGAGGGATCGAGCGCCGAGCAGATCAGCACGTTCGGCGGAGCCGCCGCTCC